>SKIY01000015.1 GCA_007116205.1 Candidatus Izemoplasma sp.
AGTTTCAATCTCTGATTCTTTTTTAACTTTATCGCCAAGTTCTTCTTGAATTGCGCGTAATTTTTCACGCAAATAATACTCACGTTGATTTTCATCAATATTTTTCTTTACCGTACGGTTTATTTTATCTTCAATTTCATTCATATGACGCTCTTTTTCAATATCTTGAAGTAAATAGTTTAACCGTTTTTCAATAGAAGCTGTTTCTATATATTTAAATTTATGGTTTTCTGATATTTTTAAATTATTCGCTAAAATATCACATAATTTATCACTAGAAACCCCTGATTGAATCGCCTCTAAGCTTTGTTTAGGCTTGTTTAAAATGTTTTGGGCATTATCCATAACTTGTTTAACAATCATGCGAACTAAAGCAATTTCTTCATCGACATCTGAAGAGTGTGCTGGTCGCGTTTCAAAGCGTGTTGAAAAATACGTTTTAGTCGTATCAAACTCCGTAATCTCAGCGCGAACGATTGGATCAAATTTTACTTTGAAATTACCATTTGGCAATTTTATTTTAATACCAATTTTTGCTAAAACTGCATAGTTAAGCATATCTTCTTGTTTCGGGTTTTCTACCATCGGATTTTTTTGAATCAATAATAAAATATAGTTATCGTGATTGCGCTCCGCTTCTAATAAAGCTGTTTTACTCGCCGCACGTCCGACTTCTGTTCGAACATCGGTATGTGGAAAAGGCGCCACACCACGCAACGCGATACTCGGTAATGTTCCTTCGGTTGTTTTTGTTGCATCATACATATTGTTCACCTCTAATTCTAATCGGGATTTCCCCAAATAAAAATGTTCTTAAATCCTTTTACTATAGCATATTATACTTTATTTAAACACATTTACAAAGTAATATGACAATTAAAAACGTATCTTGCAAGCTATCGATTTCTATTGCAACTTAGGGTTTTTTTAGCAATAGATTATCCAACGTTTTCGCAACACCATCTTCTTCACACGTCGCTGCTGCAAGTTGGTTTGCTGCAGTTTTTGCAGCGGTCGTTGCATTTGGCATAGCAAAGCTTAAATGTGCATATGATAACATTTCAACATCATTGTCATTATCGCCAAAAGCAATAATATCTTGCTTAGGAATATTGAGTTGCTCTGCGAGTGTTTTTAAGGCACTCGCTTTAGATGTATTTTGTGGTAAAACATCTAAAAAAGCCGTTTGGCTTTTTGTTATATGTGCAAACGATTGATTCCGATATTTACCATAAGCTTTGTTAAAACGTGTTTTATCATTATCAATTATTAGTAGTTTATAGGCATCTTTTTTTAAGAGCGGTTTAATCGTTTCATGATAATGGATATCAATGATTGATGTCGGGTGTGATGCATTCCAGGCTTCATAAAACTTTATCCGTTTTAAATCATTGGTATGAAAGCCATCTGGCGCATAAAAAGTGTATCCAAGATCATGCTTATCCGCATAGTGTAGCATTAGGTCAATGGCTTCAAAACACACCTTTGATTCCTTATATATTTCGCCTTTAGTATCGCGTATTAACGCGCCATTATTAAGTATTAAGGGCTCCTTAATTGCGAGTTGTTCAGCATATGGTTTTGTGAGTTCGTAAGCGCGTCCTGTCGCTAGTGTGACAATGTGCCCTTCATCCCTTAACTGTTCGATGACTTGCATGCTATATGCACTAATGCTTTTATCTTGTTTTAATAACGTATTATCTAAATCTAATGCAATAAGTTTCATGATTGCCTCCTATGAAAAAGCACTTCCGAAGAAGTGCTTTTAATTACTTAGTCTTTAAGTTTTCAACAAGGAAATCGATTGTTTTACGGAACACAATTTGTTGTTTTACAGCATTTTCATTTACTTGTGATTTAATTTGTTCAACATCCATATTGTGTTGCTTTGATAAGTCTTCGTAAGTACTTTCGATTGCTTCCTTATCCGCTTCAATGCCTTCTTCTTTGGCAATTGCTTCAAGCGTTAAGTTATAACGAATTGAGCGTTCAGCATCTTTTAATAAGTTTTCTTCAAACTGTTCTTTGTCCATGCCAGTTAACTGCAAGTATGTATCTAAATCGATACCGTATTGTTGTGCTTGACGTTTGGTGTTATCCATCATGCGGTTTTTCTCTTCGTCAATCATTTCTTGCGGCAAGGTAACTTTTGCATTTTGAGCAGCTTGATCAACTGCGAAATCAATTGCTTTGTTACGACTTTGCTCTTCTTTTTGTTTTTTCAATGTGTTTAACGTATCTGTTTTTAGTTGATCAATTGTTTCTACACCTTCACGGTCTAAATCTTTAACAAAGTCATCGCTAAGTTCAGGTGTTTCTTTAACTTTGATTTCGTGAAGTTTTGTTTTGAATATTGCATCTTTACCTTTAAGGTTTTCTGCTTGATAATCTTCTGGGAATGTAACTTTAACATCACGTTCTTCGCCAGCTTTCATCCCCACCATTTGATCTTCAAATCCTGGAATGAATTGTCCTGAACCGATGACCATTTCATGGTTTTCTGCTTTTCCACCTTCGAACGCTTCGCCATCAACGAACCCTTCAAAATCAAACACAGCCGTGTCGTCTTTCTCTAGTTCGCCTTCTTCTTTAACAACCAATTCAGCGTTTTGACCGAGGAGACGTTCGATTTCAGCATCGATTTCTTCATCAGTAACTTCTGGTGTTTCTTCTTCGTACTCAAACCCTTTATATTCCCCAAGTTCAAGTTCTGGTTTTACAGCAACTGTAGCAGTATATGTAAATCCTTTTCCTTTTTCAACAGTATTGATGTCTAAATCAATTTTAGGTTGAGAAACAACTTCTAAGTTGTTTTCAGATACTGCATCATAATACGTTTCTTGAATAGCATGGTTGAGTGCTTCTTCATAAAGTGATTCAACACCCTTGTGTTGTTCATAAATTTTTCGTGTTACTTTTCCTTTGCGAAACCCTTTGATTTCAACTTCGTCTTTTACTTTATCAAACGCGTAATCAAGTCCGTGATCAAATTGTTCTGGTGTTACTTCAATTTCGATTCTCACACGAGAATCTTGTAGCTTATCGACTTTCGCCATAATATAAAATACCTCCTAAGATTAAATCCTGTTTAATTATAACATACTGTGCTTGATTGTAAACTGCTATACAAAAAAACTCTATTTCTTATGAATAAAGGATGCATTCGCCATCCTTTAAGTCATATTACGCTAAACTATTTATAAAGCCTAAAAACTCGCGTTGATATATTGCATCAGCATGGTGATGGTCTGTTTGGTGTTCACTAAAATGTGATAATACCGTCTCTAACGGCACGATATGAACTTCCATACCAGCTGCACGTTCTTCTTTTGTGTGTTGTGGTTTTTGTGGGTCACCATCGGCTTCACAAAGGAAAAAATGGTGTTCCCATATTGAATCACGAAAATGTTCTGTTAATATAACGGTTTTTTTAATGTTTTTAACTTTGAAACCAGTTTCTTCTAACACTTCACGCTGTAACGCCGCTTCAGGGGACTCATCGTCGTTAATCCCACCACCTGGTAAGGTGTAAAGATTCCAGTTCTTATTATAAATAATGACAAACTGATCGTTATATTGAAGGATCGCTCGCGCACCACGACGCGCGTTCAAATGGCTAACATCAGCTTTTGTTAAATCATCTTCAAAGATATTTATACGTTTCATTTTTGTGTATCAATCAAGACTGGAATAACTAAGGGGCGTCGTGATGTCTCATGAAATAAGTGGCGGCCAACGTCTTCACGAAGCTTATCTCTAAAAGCTCGCCAATCAACAAAACGACCTGAAAAAATTTCTGTAGCTACCTTTTTATAAATATCTTGAACTTGACTAATTAATGCTTCGTTTTCTTTCATATAAACAAACCCACGAGAAACCACTTCAGTTTCGCCTAAGGTTTTTTTCTGTTTCGCATCAACGTTAGCAATAATTAATAAAACACCATCTTGTGATAACGTTTCGCGATCTTTTAAAACAATTTCACTTAAATCGCCTTCTAAAATACCATCTACTAATACATCGCCTGTATTAATCGAGTAAATATGTTCACTCGGCAAACCATTATTAAACTCTAACACTTGGCCGTTATCTAGCAGATGAATATTTTCTTTTTCATAACCCATGCTCAAGGCAATTTTATTCATCGCATAAAAATGACGATGTTCACCAATGACTGGAATAATATTTTTCGGACTTAAAATATTTATAAGTAATTTAACATCATTGCTGCTTGCGTGTGATGGGGGCAGCATAGATTTATCAATTTTAACAATATTAATATCATTGCGATATAAAATATCGAGTGTCCGCGCAGCAATTTTTTCAGTGCCAGGAACAGGTGGTGTCATTAAAATAATGGTATCGCTTGGATGAATGTGAATCAAACGATCTAGTTTCCGCACCATGCGTTGTAACATATGAAATGGCTCATGACGGTCTCCCGTCACTAAAACCAAACTATTTTCTAAAGTGTTTTTGTTTTTCTCATCAATAAACTTTAATGTGTCTAGCTTATCTTCTGGAATTTTTAAATAGCCTAAATTAATCGCAATATCCACCATACGTTGCGCCTTACGCCCGATAATAGCAATATTTCTATGGTACGCTAACGCAATGTCAATGACTTTCTGAATACGAAAAATATCCGTTGAAAACGCTGAAACAATAACGCGTTTTTTCGCATTCATAAATGCTTGATTAAGCGCTTGATCTAAGTTGCGACTCGTCGCTGAATGCCCGAGATGCTCCGCACCAATACTTTCACTTAACAAAGCTAAAACATTTTTACCAGCAATGTGTGCTAGCCTTTCAAAACTCGTTTTATACGCTTTATCTACATTTTGATCAAAGGTATAATCAGGACTGTATACAATCGCCCCATCTTTCGTACTCACAACAATCCCAAACGACTCCGGAATAGAATGTGTGGTTTGGTAAAAGCTAATTTCTACATCACCAAATGTTAGTTCATCTTGCTTAGTTACGACGTTTAACTTATAGTCTTCTGCTTTCATGTTTTGTTCACTTAGTGCATCTTTTAGTAAAGCTAAGGTAAAAAAGCTCCCATATATTGGGACGTTTAACTGTCTTAGTAGTGCTGGAACCGCACCAATGTGATCTTCATGACCATGACTTAAAAATACCCCTTGTATAGATTTTTCATTTTCTTTCAAATATGAAAAATCAGGTAGTACTGAATCCACTCCATAAAGCTCTTGAGCAGGATATTTTAAGCCCGCATCCAAAATAAAAAGTTTACGATCAACATCGATACAATACATATTTTTACCATCTTCACCAAGACCACCTAAACTAAAAATCTTAATTTTTGACATACTGTTTTGCCTCCTAATTGGTCTTTGTCGTTAACATTATATCATAGTTAAGTTAAAAATGATTTCTATTTGGCTGAAAAGCCTTTTATGATAAACTGTAAATAGGAGTGATTTTTATGATAAAATATCCAACAAGCAATAAAGTCTATCAACAAAAACCCATCAGCACAAAAAATCGTGGGATGGCTTTTGAAGCGCTCATTGATCAAAGTAATACCTACTATTTAGAAAACAGTATTGCCGTTATTCATAAAAAGCCAACACCGATCCAAATCGTTAAAGTTGATTATCCAGCGCGACAACTTGCAAAAATCACTGAAGCGTATTATAAAACCCCCTCAACAACAGACTATAATGGTATATATAAAGGTCATTACATCGATTTTGATGTAAAAGAAACACGCAGTAAAACCGCTTTTCCTTTAAAAAACATTCATCCCCACCAAATAAAGCATTTGAAAAATGTTCATCAACAACAAGGGTTTGCATTTATTCTGATTGCGTTTAAGACCCGTAACACTTTTCATTTATTGCCATATCATAAGCTTGAGTTTTATCTGAATCGCGCGACAAAAGGGCGTAAATCGATAACATACGAAGAGATAAAGGCTGATAGTTACACGATACAAGAAGGTTATCGGCCACCCATTGATTACTTAAAAGCGATTGATCGATGGTTAGAAGATATATAAAAAATGGCTACAATTGTGCAGCCATTTTTTTTGGATGTTTTTAATTAACCGTTATATCCACTTGAGGCTTCTAGTTTTGTTTTTTGTTTGCGCTTTAGGTAAATAAAAGCGCCAACTGCA
>SKIY01000141.1 GCA_007116205.1 Candidatus Izemoplasma sp.
AATTCTGTCAGCGGTGCCAATCCTACCGCCATACAAATCGTATCAACATCTAACTTTTCTTCAGTGCCTTCAATACCTTGCCAGTTCGCATCGAGTTTCCATATTTCTGCAGCTTCAACATGGTCTTTCCCAATCGCCCGCTTAACACTCGCATTCGTGACAATATCAACACCTAAACGTTTAATTTTAGACGCATGTACTAAATACCCACCAATATGAGAAGCTGCTTCAATTAACTTAACCACTTCAACACCTGCTTGCATCAGTTGATAAGCGACAATCAAACCAATATTACCACTACCAACCATCAACACTTTTTGGCCTGGTTTTACCCCGTATACATTCATCAACGTTTGTACAGCACCCGCCGCATACACCCCTGGTAAATCATTGTTTTCAAAAGGGATCGCCTTTTCACTCGCACCTGTAGCTACAATGATTGAGGCCGCTTGGACTTTGTAGTAATGATCGTCTTTAACATATCCAATAACCAAATCTTTATAAAGCCCAACAACCGTCGCATTTGTAATAATCTCAACGTTTTCATGATGAACAACCTCATCAATCATCAGTTGTAAAATATCAATCCCACGTTTCGATGCATGTTGTTTTTGCGAGCCAAAAAACATATGGGTTTGCTTCGTAAGTTGACCACCGAGCAAATCACTTCTATCAATAATCAAAACCTTTGCCTTAGCATCAAGCAAAGACTTTGCTGCTCTTAATCCAGCCGGTCCCGCACCAATAATAACAAACTCTGCACGTTTCATTTAACCTGCCCCTTTCCAACTTGTTGTAAAACATCCATATTTGCCTCTAACGGTGTAATACACGTACGAACATTTGGAACACCATTTACTTCCATATTACATGAAGCACAGTTTCCAATCGCACAATAAAAGCCTCTAGGTCGTTTAGAATGAATACTTTCACTCAACTTCTTAATGCCTGCTGCATGTAAAGCCGATGCAATCGTATCCCCTTTAAATCCCTTGATAGCTTTGCCATTATAATAAAAAATTACTTCTTCTTTCTCCTCAAAGCGAAGAATAGGGTGCTCTTTTATGCGCATAATTCACCTCTCAATAGTCGTAGTTATTTCAGATCCAAAAAACAAAAGTATTTCAGTTCACACTTCATTATTATATCATAAAGCGCTTACATCGACAATTACATATCGACGCTAGAATAAATCTTTTATAAAATAAAAAAACGCCTATAAATAGGCGTAGTAAATAAACTATTTTCCGTACACAAAAGGTAATTTGAAATGATTATAACCTATACGGATTCAACCCGATCAAAAGATTTAATCGAATGCTTAACATACCATGCAGCAAGTTGTACTTGGACCATATAAGCAATCGCAATTACTAATGCAATTTCAGCGCCTTCTTCAAACACAGTCAGTGCAATCGCCAGCGCCAATGATAAACTACGTATCATCGTACCATTAATCATCGCAATGCGATCTTCGCGATTAAAGAGCCATAGCCCAAGAAAGTGCAGCGACACCAACATAACCACATAGCCTAAAACAATCGGTAACGTTATCACCAACAATACATCAGGATTCGCAACAATCATTTGTGCACGCATGCTCATAACCATCGTAATCAACAAAACAACTGCCAGTGTTGAAAACGCTGGGAATATCGGTTTAATATCCCTAATAAATCGTTGTTCGCCATACCGCTTCTTCAAAAGCAACTGTGTTAAAAACCCTAAAAACATCGGGATAAACACAATCATAATAATTTGTAAAAAGATATTCCCAAAAGGAATCGTGGTCGTCTCATCCATAAAAAGACCAATATATAAAGGTGTAATAAAACCAGCAAGCATCAACCCAATCACAATCATCCGAATCGCTTCACTAACATTTCCTTTAGCCATCACTGTCCACGATACCGTCATCCCAGACGTTGGCAGTAAAGCAATCAATAAAATACCTAAACGAAACGCTGGATAATCTCTAAAAAAGATGACACCAAAAAGCACCGCGAGTAACGGTAAATAAACAAAATTAATGACCTGTGTCACTACTTGCAACTTAACATTACCGCGCACAAGTAAACTTCGATAATTTAGTGTCACCATCATTGGATAAACCATCAAAACTGACAAAGGGGTCACAAAACGTCTTAAATAGCTTAAATCATCAAATAAAACACCTATTAAAAACCCTAAAACCATACCAATAAGTATGCTTTGTACAAGATGTTTTTGCATCCAAAATAAAATTCGCATATAATCACCATCCAGCATTATTGTATGATTCTGTTATAAATAAGACAATAAAAACGCACTTAAAGTTAGCACACAAACAAAAAGGAGGGTTCCCTCCTTTTTAAGTACGTGACTTCTTAACCCAATTTTTCAACCTCGAAAGACTTACCATATACTCTTGACAAGCTTCACGATAGGTAAGCGTTCCACTTTTAATTTGCGCAACAATATTAGCCTTCTCTTCATCAGTAAATCTAGTCTTCGCAAGTGTTGTCGCAAATTGCTTTGTCAAACCGGTTCTTCCAAACATCGTATAAAGCGCATACCAGTCCTCTAAAGTTTCATGGTAGACATCATATTGCTTCGCCAATTTTCGATACGACTTTCCTGATGCTTTCAACTTACATAACTTATATTTAAAATGAAAAGAATACGGCTGTGGCGCAAGCTTTTTCTTAACTTCTTGGTAAAGTTTTTTCCCTTCTAAAGACGCTTTACCAATCACACTACCAATTTTATAATACTTCTCATCTAACCCGTAAATTATCGGATCTAAAATATTCATCGACGGAATATTTTGATCAACAAACAAAGATTCCTCAATTAACGTCCGACGCACCTGACATACAAAAAGATGCTGCTTCTTGACAGTCACATAATCAATGATCTCCGCAATAATAACCGCAGGGCATTCATCAATATACGGTGTATCAATCAAAAACGTACTCTCAAACAAACTAGACTTATCAAAATTATCTCCTGAAACATTGGCACATAGATCAGCTTTATCAATCATCGTCGTAGATGGGTAGTTGATACTAATTGTCGCCCCAACTGCTAAATGACTTAAGACATGTTTTTGTCGGTCTAACATGACGCCAATTAACGGTGGATTCTCACCCATAATAGATAAATTTCTTACTGTAGTATACAATACCTTGTCTTCATGCTTCGTCCCTAATAAAGCAATTGGTAAAGGATATACCAACGGTATCTTCCGTAACATTTTTTTCATTGTTTAGCACCCCCATATATGTTTATTATATCATTTAATGATTGATAATAAATAACTTCATGATTTAAGAACATAATTAAGTAAGTTTTTTCGACGTTTATTAAGTGGGGGATGCGAGTAAAAAACACGCTGGTAATATGGATGTAGTTTCGGCTCAGACTCATAACGATTGATCTTTTCTAACGCCGAAGCTAGTGCAACCCCTTCTCCTAAATAACTAACAAATGCATCTGCTTGATACTCCTGATGTTGCGCTACTTGATAGGTAAACAGTTCAAATATACTAAAATATATCCAACTCACCATAACAAATACTGTCAATTGAACATAAAATACAAGCGGTTGAAACTGCCCATAAAACACCCATTGCAAAAGCAGTGAAAATCCCACAACAGCGACAAACAAAATGACCGCTCTCACGAATAAATGTGACAGCTTTGCGTGTCCGATTTCATGGGCAATAATCGCTTTAAGTTCTCGGCTTTTCAACCGTGCTACCAACTTATCTGAAAGCAAGACTCTTTTCCTCTTACGAAACCCCGTAAACAAAGCGTTCATCGGCAAATAAAACTTACGTGATTTAGCCACATAAATATCATCAATCAAAGAAAACTTATGAATCATCTTATCATATGGCATCTCTAAAGGTACTTGCGTTAATAACTTTGGTAATAAAACACCATTAATCAAAAAGTAAAAGCCGATTAAACTCACAAACAAAATCATAAAAATAATCCATACCGGTACCATCAATAATTCAAATAAACTATACACCGCAAACACAGTTGCTGCCGCAACAACACTGTAAAATAAAAGCAACTGAACAATATTTATAAGATTAAACCGTGATTTTTGTTTTATCACACCTTTTAACACCATATTCGCAACCACCCAAATAATAACCACTATTTCTACGGGTAAAACACTAAAAAATGCGAGTGATACCACCACACCTAAAACACTATGTGATAAGGCACTTTGAAAAGATTTTCCCAAATATTTCTGAGTCACACTGTTAAATAAATCAAAAGCGACTCTGAGTGCAAGCAAAACAATAAACACGATATAGACATGCATTATGAGCATGATGTCACTCCTCTATGATCCAATAATTTTAACCAGTACCCGCTTCCGTCTTTTCCCGTCAAACTCGCCATAAAATATTTGTTCCCAAGGACCAAAATCAAGCTCACCCTCCGTAACCGCAACAACAACTTCTCTTCCCATAATCGTCCGTTTTAAATGTGCATCCGCATTATCCTCATACGTATTATGTCGATATTGTTCATACGGTTTTTCAGGTGCTAACCGTTCTAAAAAGACCTCAAAATCTTGATGCAAGCCTGATTCATCATCATTAATAAATACACTTGCAGTAATGTGCATCGCATTCACCAATACCAGTCCTTCACGAATACCACTCTCTTTAACACACTGTTGCACTGTATCAGTAATATTTATCAACTCACGGCGTTTAGTCGTATCAAATGTTAAAACCTTCCGATAAGATTTCATAAATATCTTCCTTTCCACAAATATGTTTTATCGCTTCTAAAACGCGATGCGCATAAATATATGCTTCTTTATATTGTCGTGCAGCGGGAAGTGCATTTTTGATCAATTTAAACGCAATACGAATAAAGAAATAGTATTTTATTTCAAATCCACGATCAATAAACTGTTGTAATAAAACATTAACACGTTTACTATCATCGCCCTTAATTAAAGCTTCTATGCAATCCATCCCTAAAGCATACAACCCATCACGATCGTTAATTGGCGTCTTTTTAAACGTATCACAAATGGCTAAAGCTTCGACACTATATCCCAAGTTATACAAGGTATACGCTTTAAGAAAATAGTAATCCCCCTCAGATGGGTCATTATAATGGCTAAATATATCTAAAGCTTCTGCATATTCGCCACGCGCGATGTAATACTTCCCTAAATTTTTCATCGACGTTTTATAAATAGATACCAAGCCTTTAAACTCTGCATAACGCATCGTTTCTTGATTCGTTTCAATAAACTCCTCATACCGATGCATATCAATACATAGCGTTTGCTTGTTCGATTTGACATACATTACACGAATAAAATTATTTTGGTCTTGAAAATAATTTTGCGCTTTGCTATAAGCTTTCAAACTGTCTTTGTATTTGCGATAATCTAGTGAGTAAATAAATCCGGTTACGTAATAATTTAAACCCAATTGATTTGAGTCATTTGAAAACGTTGCATGGAGCGCGAGCTGTTCTAAAGCCAATGCACTATTATTTTCTTGATAAAAACTGTAAATACCACTCTCTAGTAAAAACAACGCTTTTTGTTCATAACTAAACACAGGTAATAAAATCTTTAACTTTTCATGTAAATCTTCATTCAGTTCTGGATAAGTCGGTAAATGTTGTAATGCTGAAAAAAGAATTAAATAATAATCGATAAAACAAGCGCTGTTTTCGTGTATATCCCTATATTCTAATAGTTCAGAAACCAGTTTTTCAGCTTTATTATAATGCACGTAAAGCAGACATCTATACAGTTGCTCATACACTTCATAAAAACGGTCATACGCCTCTAAATTGGTCTGATATTGAAATCCCAAAGCTTCTTGTAGCACATTAAGCGTCTCTTCAGAGGGGGTCAGTAACCCTTGTTCAATGCGGTTGATATACCCATGTGAGAGCGACGTTATATCTGCAAGCTCTCTTAACGTTAATCTTTTTTGTATCCGTGTTAAGCGGATTTTATAATTAAGATGATGTAATGATAATGCTTGCATACGAAAACTCCTCTCATAGTTAGTCGAACAAACTTATTGCTAGGCATCTAAAACAAAATAAGATATAGTCTGTGGTAAAATGATACTAGGATGTGATTTTATGTTATCAATT
>SKIY01000097.1 GCA_007116205.1 Candidatus Izemoplasma sp.
CATATGCTAGCACTCAAAACGCGTTTAAAAAACTATATAAATACAAGGTTAGCATTTGATAACTTGATGATTTTACTAGAAAGAAGGAACGAAAGTGGAGAATAAAGTTATAGGCATCCGGTTTAAAGAAGCCGGTAAAAAATATTATTTTGATCCCCTCGATTTCAACTTTGATGTCGGGGATTTTGTCGTCGTAGAAACGGTCAGAGGATTAGAATTAGGACAAGTAATAGAAGCTATAAAAACAATTGAAGAAGAAGAACTTATTGCTTCATTAAAACCAATTATCCGTAAAGCAACGGATAAAGATATTGAACAGGAAAGAAAGAACAATGAAAAGATACCACAAGTTATGGCATCGTGTTCTGGATATGTAAAAAAACATAAATTAGAGATGAAATTACTCAGTGCTGAATACACGTTAGACCACTCGAAACTGATTATCTATTTTAATGCGGAAGGACGTATTGATTTTAGAGATTTAGTTAAAGATTTAGCCAATGAGTTTAAAGTACGCATTGAATTGCGCCAAGTTGGCGCACGCGATGGCGCTAAGTTTTTAGGTGGTATTGGACCTTGCGGATATTTACTATGCTGCAATACATTTTTAGGAGAGTTTGAGACAGTCTCAATTAAAATGGCAAAAAACCAGAATCTGTCTTTAAACCCTTCAAACATATCAGGGTTATGCGGGAAGCTTTTATGCTGTATACGTTACGAAGATGATACATACCATGAATACCGAACCCAAATGCCAAAAATAGGATCTCAAATAAAAACTGAAGATGGGATGTGCAAAGTTTTAGCGTCGAATATCATTGACCGTTCTGTTAAAGCATTATGCAAAGAAAATACTATTAGACACTATAAACTTGAAGCGATAGAAGAGATACAAGAATACGACAAAGTTAATAACGATAACAATGGCAATTCTTAAAAAAGATGAAGTGTTAAACGATCTATTAGGGTTTAAGAATATGAAGATCATACAAAACCCGAAAATGTTTAACTTCTCATTAGATTCAGCTTTGTTAGCGTACTTTACCCCGGTATCAAATCAGACCAAACGTATTATCGATTTAGGGACAGGATTTGCACCCGTTCCACTGATGTTAAGTCATAAGACAACAAGCCCAATTATCGGTGTAGAGTTACAACAAGACGTATACGACATCGCTAAAAGAAACATTGCGCTTAATAAGCTTGAAACGCAAATAACTATCGTGCACGACGATATAAAGCAATTGCTTAACAGATACCAACCAAAAACATTCGATGTTGTTGTTTGTAATCCCCCTTTTTTTAAATATAAAGCAGATTCAAACATTAACAAAAACATGTATAAAACCATCGCTAGACACGAGATTAAAATCCAGCTATCAGAGATCGTTTCAGTAGCCTCAAAACTACTGATGGATAAAGGCCATTTCACCATGGTTCACCGACCTGAACGGTTAACTGAAATCATCAAGTTGCTCGATGAACATCAGCTTTCAATAAAACACCTTAGATATGTCCACGCGCGTCAAGATGAGCACGCAATGATGATACTTATAGACGCAGTAAAAAACGCTAAAGAAGGGCTTAAAGTGCTTCCGCCACTGTTCGTACATAATGATCATGATTACAGTGAGGCGGTGCAAGCCATATTTAAAAGCGAAAGGAAGTGATTTCTTGAAAATTCAAAATAGTTTCAGTGAACAACAACCTTCACTATACTTAGTGCCAACACCGATTGGGAATATTCAAGATATCACTTATAGAGCTATTGACATTTTGAACGAAGTAGCCGTTATTTATGCTGAAGATACTAGACACAGTGGGGCATTATTAAAACATTATAATATCAAAACCCCAATGATTAGTTTACATCAGCATAATGAGAGTGCTAGAATTTCAACAATTCTAGAAAAACTTCATGAGGGAAAATCTATTGCACTTATTAGTGATGCTGGCACCCCATTGATGAGCGATCCCGGAGAACAATTAGTCGCCAAACTTACAGCCGAGGGTATTCCTGTGATTGCTTTACCCGGTGCTACGGCCATTATGCCAGCGTTAACAGCTTCAGGATTACCAGCGCACCCTTATCTTTTTTATGGTTTTTTACCGACGAAGCAAACACAAAAACTAAAAGTGTTAAAAAAACTACAAAGCTACTCCGAGACACTCGTGTTTTATGAAGCACCGCACAGAATCCTTGATACCTTAGAAACCATCTACAAAATATTTGGGAATCGTAAAGCAGTATTAGCAAGAGAACTGACCAAACGATTCGAAACATTTTATCGGTTTTCACTTGAAGATTATGCATTATTAGATCATTTAAAAGGTGAAATGGTTTTAATCATAGAAGGGTCCCCAGAAGAAATTGTTGTCACAGATGGAGACGTTGTTGAACATATTGAGTTAATGATTGCTGATGGGTACCGAGAAATGGAAGCTATAAAACACGTCGCTAAATCTCGTAAAATACCAAAAAATGATGCATATATGGCATTTCAAAAATATAAAAAAACACAAGAAGGAAAGGAGTGATTGTGATGGCTAAAACATACTACATCACAACACCAATCTATTACCCAAGTGGAAAACTCCATATTGGAAACACCTACACAACCGTACTTTGTGATACGTTAAAAAGGTATAAACAAGAACGCGGGTTCGATGCTTATTACTTAACAGGGATGGATGAACACGGTAAAAAAATAGAAACAGTCGCAAACGAAAGAAACATCGCTCCGATTGAACACGTGAATGAAATTGCTGAAGAAACAAGAGGGCTTTGGGATAAGTTGCGTATATCATATGATGATTTTATACGAACAACAGAAAAGCGACATAAAACAGTCGTTCAAAAAATATTTGAACAACTTTTAGAACAAGGGGACATTTATTTAGGGACATACAAAGGATACTATTGTATGCCTTGTGAATCTTTTTATACAGAAACACAATTAAATGAAAACCACACGTGTCCTGATTGTGGTCGCGAAACCAGTCAATTAGAAGAAGAGAGTTATTTCTTTAAATTGAGTAAATATCAAAAAAAGTTACTTCAATTTATTGAGAATAACCCAGATTTTATAACACCTGAAACACGTAAAAATGAAGTTGTGGCTTTTATTAAACAAGGTCTTAATGATCTTAGTGTATCGCGGACAACGTTTGATTGGGGAATCAAAGTTGTCTCTAATCCGAAACATGTTGTTTATGTTTGGATTGATGCGTTATCGAACTACATCAGTGCATTAGGATATGGAACCGATCAAAACCGATTATACGAAAAATATTGGCAGGGTGAAGAAGTTGTACACGTCGTAGGAAAAGACATCTTACGGTTTCATGCTATCTACTGGCCAATCATGCTAATGGCATTAGATGTTCCAGTAACGTTTAAACTGTATGCGCATGGATTTTATATGATGCGCGAGGGGAAAATGAGTAAATCTAAAGGTGGCGTAATTTATCCGGATACGATTTTAAAACGTTACGGCTTAGATGAACTACGGTATTTTTTACTAAGAGAGTTACCTTACGGTGGCGATGGTGTTTTCACACCAGAATCATTTGTCGATAGAATTAACTTTGATTTAGCAAATGATTTTGGTAATTTGTTAAATCGTACGATTTCAATGATTAATAAATATTTCAATGGAAAAATAACCCAACCAGATGAACAACTAGACGATTTCGATAAAGATTTACAAGAAACCATTGAAGATGTTATTACAGTGTATAAAGAAAACATGAATACATTAAAAGTCGCACAAGCACTTCAAGAGACATGGCGTTTGATTTCTCGAACCAATAAATATATTGATGAAACCATGCCTTGGATTTTAGCGAAAGATCCTGATAAATTAGATGTTTTAGAAAAAGTGATGTATCATTTGGCGGAATCGTTACGCCATATCGGGATTTTATTAAAACCAATTTTACTAAACGCAGCGCCTGCGCTGTTTGAACAACTAAACATCGATGACAAACACACCACTTGGGAGAGCTTAGGATTTGGGACTAAACGTCAGTATGCAGTCATTGAAAAACCAACCCCATTATTCCCAAGACTAGAGGTCGATGTCGAGGTTAAAAAATTAAAAGACGCCATTAAAGGTGAAACTGAACCAGCCGTTCAGGAAGAACCGCAAAAACTGATTACGATTGAAGATTTTGCGAAGTGTGATATTGTCGTCGGACAAGTTAAAGCTTGCGAAAAACATCCCGATGCGGACAAACTGTTAGTATCTCAAGTCGATTTAGGTCAAGGCAAACAATGCCAAATTGTTTCAGGGATTGCTAAATATTACAAACCTGAAGATATGGTCGGTAAAAAGGTATTGGTTGTTCAAAATTTAAAACCTGTTAAACTCCGTGGTGTTCTTAGTGAAGGGATGTTATTAGCAGGCACAAATAAAGATACGCAAGAAGTCATTTTATCAACAAAACTAAACCCAGGAGACAAAGTGAAATAGTAGAAATATCACACATAAATTATTTGACTTTTACCAATAATTAAGCTATCATATATGACGGTACATTTTTATTAAGCTCCAAGCCCAATTATAATGATATATAATTAGGAGGCTATCCGCTATGAAAACATACATGGCAAACAATCAAACGGTGGAACGTAAATGGTATGTGATTGACGCTAAAGGAAAAACACTTGGGCGCTTATCAACCGAAGTGGCAACCTATCTTCGCGGAAAACACAAACCGACATTCACACCACACGTAGACTGTGGAGACTACGTGGTTATTATTAACGCAAAACACATCGAATTAACAGGCAACAAATGGTCACAAAAAAAGTATTACACACATTCACAATATCCGGGTGGACTTAGAGTTACAGATGCGAAAACGATGAATCAAAGATTTCCAGAACGCATGGTAGAGTACGCAGTAAAAGGAATGCTCCCAAAAGGGAAATTGGGAAGACAAATGTTCAAAAAACTTTATGTGTATGGTGATGAAAACCATCCACATCAAGCTCAAAAGCCAGAAGCTATTGAGCTTAAAGGCTAGGAGGCAACTATATGGCTAAACAAGTTATTTACCGGGGAACCGGACGTAGAAAAAGTTCTATTGCTCGTGTTATTTTAACACCGGGTACTGGAAAGTTTAACATCAACGGAAGAACATTTGAAGTATATATCCCATCTGCCGCAACAAGACTCGACGTATCTCAACCCTTGGATTTAACCGAAAACCAAAAAGCATTTGACATCACAGTCAATGTTTATGGTGGCGGAATTTCTGGACAAGCTGGAGCAATTCGTCATGGGCTTACCCGTGCATTGCTAGAAGTAAATTCAGATTACCGTTCAGTACTTAAAGAAGCAGGGTTAATTACCCGTGACCCACGTGCTGTAGAACGTAAAAAATACGGTCTTAAGAAAGCACGACGTGCCCCACAATTCAGCAAGCGTTAAAATGAAAAAGCACATTATTTGTGCTTTTTTTATTCAAATATTTTAAAACCCATCAAAACATACTATAATGAGTAAGAGAAAACAAGGAGGTATCATTATGAATGTAAGAGTCCGTTATGCACCAAGTCCAACTGGACACCTTCATATTGGAAATGCACGCACCGCTTTATTTAACTATCTCTTCGCAAAAAAACATCAAGGGACGTTTATCGTGCGTATTGAAGATACAGATATCGCTAGAAACGTTGAAACCGGGATTGCCTCACAAATGGAACATCTAAAATGGCTTGGGATTGAAGCCGATGAGTCCATTGATAAAGCAGGTAATTATGGACCTTACCGACAACTAGAGCGCCTTGATATCTATAAAAAACATGCGGAAACATTGCTTGAAAAAGGGCTAGCATATAAGTGCTACTGTACCGCAGAAGAACTTGAAGCGGAACGTGAAGCTCAACGCGCTCGCGGAGATGATCAATTACATTATTCTCGTAAATGCTTACACGCACCAGCACAAGATAAACCATATACGATACGCTTTAAAGTACCTGAAAATACCGACTACACGTTTAACGATATTGTTAAGTCTGTTGTAACCTTTAAAAGTGAAGATGTTGGGGATTGGGTCATTTTAAAGCAAAACGGTATTCCAACGTATAATTTTGCTTGTGCTATCGACGATTATTTAATGAACATCAC
>SKIY01000005.1 GCA_007116205.1 Candidatus Izemoplasma sp.
CAACATCATTTTTATCAGCATACCAACGAGAATCCCAATCTCGAATAATTCCAACTCGTAATCCGACTGGACTTACTTTTTGACCCATTAGATTCCCTCCTTTACTCTTTCTCAGCAACGACAACTGTGGCGTTACTGGTTCTTTTAAGAATTCTTGATGCACTACCTTTAGCTCTAGGTCTAATACGTTTAAGTGTAGCCCCTTCACCAACGGTGATTTCTTTGATATAAAGGTTTTCTATATCCATATCATAGTTATGTTCTGCGTTTGCAATTGCAGAACGCACTAATTTTTCAATGTGTGGAGATGCAGATTTTGGTGTCATTTTTAAAATTGCCAACGCTTCTCCGACATCTTTGCCTCTGATAAGATCCATCACTAATTTAATTTTGCGAGAAGAGATGCGAATCATTTTTGCTTTAGCTATAGCTTCCATAATATCCTCCTCTATTTCTTCTTAGCTTTCTTGTCTTTTTCGTGTCCACGATAAGTTCTAGTAGGAGCGAACTCTCCTAATTTATGGCCAACCATGTCTTCTGTAATGTACACAGGTACATGCTCTCTTCCGTTATATACAGCAACTGTGTGCCCTACAAAGACAGGAAAGATAGTTGAACGTCTTGACCATGTTTGAATGACTTTTTTCTTGTTTTCTTGATTCATTAACTCCACTTTTTTAAGTAAGTGTTCGTCGCAAAAAGGACCTTTTTTAATTGAACGTGCCATGTATGAGTTCCTCCTTTCCTATTTCTTCTTACGTCTAACAATCAAACGATCGCTAGCTTTTTTAGATTTTCGTGTTTTAAGACCAAGTGCTGGTTGACCCCAAGGTGTAACTGGACTTTTACGTCCGATTGGTTGTCTACCTTCTCCCCCACCATGTGGGTGATCAACTGGATTCATAACAGAACCACGTACCGTTGGACGAATACCACGATAACGATTACGACCTGCTTTTCCAATGTTAACCAATTCATGATCTTCATTTCCTACTTCACCAATCGTAGCTCTACATGTTGCTAAGATTCGGCGGTCTTCACCAGATGCCAATTTAACAAGTACATATTTTTCTTCGCGGCCGAGAATCTGTGCTCTCGTACCAGCAGAACGAACGAGCTGTCCACCACGATTTGGGGCGAGTTCGATATTGTGTACAACACTTCCCACAGGAATTTTATTCAGTGGTAAAGCATTTCCTACTTTAATATCGACGTTTTCTCCTGAGTAAACGGACATCCCAACTTGTAACCCTTTAGGTGCTAGGATATAACGCTTTTCTCCGTCTGCGTAATGTAGCAACGCAATGTTAGCACTACGATTTGGATCATACTCAATTGTTGCTACGCGTCCTTCGATATTATCTTTGTTACGTTTAAAATCAATCATACGATATTTTCTTTTCACACCGCCACCTTGATGACGAACTGTGATTTTACCTTGATTGTTGCGTCCCGATTTCTTATTCAGTTTAACAAGCAATGATTTTTCTGGAGTGCTTGTTGTAATGTCAGAATAATCTAAGGCTGTCATATGACGACGTCCATTAGTGGTCGGTTTGTATTTTTTCAAAGCCATTTTCGGTAACCTCCTTTATTCGTGATTATGATGAGAAGATTTCGATTTTATCTTCTGCTTTCAATGTGACGATTGCTTTCGTTAATTCGTTTTTGTAACCTTCATATTTACCAACGCGTTTTTTCTTTGGTGTTGTGTTAATCACATTGACTTTTACTACTGTTACTTTAAATAATTCTTCAATTGCTTTTTTAATTTGAACTTTATTAGCGCGTTTATCCACTGAAAACGTATATTTATTTTCTTTTTCTACTAACTGCATGCTTTTTTCAGTTATGAGTGGACGCTTAATGATTTCAGATGCCAACATTATCCAAGCACCTCCTCATATTTTTTAACCGCGTCTTGAGTAATTAAAAGGACTGGATTATTGAGTAGTTCATAAACACTCACCTGATCAACAGTTCTTACTGTTACTCCTGAAATATTTCTAGCGGCTAATTGAACGGTTTCATTTGGTTCGCCTAAGACAATCATCACTTTTCCTGAAAGTGAGAGATTGTTTAATACCTTGACAACTTCTTTCGTTTTTGCGGTTTCCATCGATAAAGCATCAAGAACAACTAAGCTTTTATCAGTAACTTTTGATGAAAGTACTGATCTTAATGCAAGTCTTCTAACTTTACGATTAACTTTGTAGCTGTAATCGCGTGGTGTAGGTCCAAATACAACGCCTCCACCAACCCATTGAGGGGAACGAATCGATCCTTGACGTGCGCGCCCTGTACCTTTTTGTCTCCAAGGTTTGCGCCCTCCGCCACGAACTTCGCTACGTCCTTTTGTTTTATGTGTTCCTTGACGCATTGCAGCGCGTTGTGCTTTAACAACTTCATATAACACTTGCTGGTTAGGCTCTATACCGAACACGTTGTCATTTAGTTCAATATTACCAACATTATCACCAGCTTGATTTAACAATGCAATTTTTGGCATTTCAAATCCTCCTTTCAGTATTATTCTGCTGACTCGTTAGAGTCGCTTTTTTGTTCACTGTATTGTGCTGGATCTAAAGGTTTAACTTCAGCACCTTTTACAGCGTTTTTAACAATTACAAGACCGCGTTTTGGTCCTGGAACATTTCCTTTAATAAGTAATAAGTTTCTCTCTGCATCAACTTTTACAATTTCAAGGTTTTGGATAGTTACTGTTTCTGCTCCCATATGCCCCGGTAATTTTTTACCTTTACGAACATGGTTAGGGTCGATTGGTCCCATTGAACCTGGACCTCTATGGTAGCGAGAACCATGTGTCATTGGTCCGCGACTTTGATTATGACGCTTAATAACACCTTGATATCCTTTACCTTTTGAAGTACCAGTGACATCAATAATTTCACCGTCTTCAAATATATTTACTCGAACCTCCTGACCTACTTCGAAATTACTCATTTCTTTACCCGTAATTTCTCTAACGTAGCGCTTAGGATTTGAGTTCGATTTCGCGAAATGCCCTAGTTCAGGCTTTGTCGCTAATGTAACGCGTTTATCCTTGAAGCCTAATTGCAAAGCTTCATAACCGTCTTTATCGACGATTTTTTTCTGTAGAACAACATTAGGTTCACAACTTACAATCGTTACTGGAACGAGGTTTCCGTTCTCGTTAAAAATTTGTGTCATTCCTACTTTTGTTCCTAAGATACCTTTGGCCATGAGTACACCTCCTAAATTATTTTAATATAATATCTACACCAGATGGTAAATCTAAGTGCATTAACGCATCAATTGTTTGTGGTGTTGGGTTCACAATATCAATTAACCGTTTATGCGTACGTCTTTCGAACTGTTCACGTGAAGTTTTGTTAACATGTACACTTCTTAAAATCGTAAACACCTCTTTTTCCGTCGGTAATGGAATCGGACCAGAAATATTTGAACCAGTCTTTTTGGCTGTATCAACAATTTTGCGTGCCGACTGATCTAAAAGTCGATGGTCATACGATTTTAAACGAATTCTGATTTTTTGATTTGCCATTACTTTTCCTCCTTTCGCCTACAATGATTTATAGACTTGCTCCATAGAAATTTACTCAATACACAAGACAACGCCTGCCCGTGTGTCGACAACCTTCCACTTCACAGCCAACTCTTTCGCGAGTCTATGACATAATATCAAATAAAAAGACCCTTTGCAAGTCTTTTTAATTATTTTTTTATTTATTAAAAACACAAGGTTGTTGTACCCAAATGCTTTTCCTATTATAATCTATGATTCCTTCTTTTTTCATTTCTGATAAAACCCTAGATAATGAAGGTCTACGGACGTTTAATAAACTTGCCAGCTGTTCTTTAGACTCAATACTTACTATCCCATGATCACTTGATAAAGCAGCGTTTTCTAACCAAAATATTATTTTGTTTCGCAAGGTTGGTTGATGCGTTATTTTATTTCTAGTATGCATATCCAGTGCCTTTTGACTAAGATTTCTTAAGTAATTAACACGAAACTCAAAAGACTGCTCTAATAACTTATCAAGTTGTATTTTATCAATATATATAACGCTTGCAGATTCTGTAACAACCAGATCACCAGGAAAGACAGGATTATGACTGTGGATTAAGAAATCTCCAAATACATCATATTGATTTAAACGACCTAAAACCACTTTCGTTCCGTCGTATGTATGGTGAATTAACTCAATTCTTCCCGTTTCGATAATACCAATTTTTTCACAAAAATCCCCTTCGTAAGCAATAGTATAACCCTTAGGATATATACAGGAAAGATGCATGTTTGATCGAAGCGCTTGATTCTCAATAATTTTTTTCAAATTTATCACCTTCCGTAACATATGTTACATATTTTTACTATACTTAACTATATCATATATGTGTACGCAAGGAAAGGATTGATACGTATGAAAAAATTATTCATTTTGACTGTTTTAATGTTTGGGATTGTCCTAATAGGATGCGCTAATAATAAAAACGATCAAATAACGATTTTAGCACCTGAAGGTACACCCGCTTTTTCACAAATATTAATGGAGTATAACGCTACTACTGACGAAGACTATCCATACACAGTCGAGCGTGTAGCCGGTCCGCAAATATTGTCATCTGCCTTCTTACATAAATCAAACGACAACAATTATGACATTATCATTGCACCGGTAAATCTAGGCGCTAACCTCATTTCTAAAGGCGCAGAATACAAACTTGCTGCTGTTGTAACATGGGGTAATTTACAATTGTTGAGTACTCAGCCCATTGCAGACTTAGAAGCTATTAAAAATAAAGAGATTATTGCTTTTGGGAATGGGAGTATTCCTCAAATGATACTGAATTCAATCTTAAGTGATTTTGATGATACTTATGATTTTGATGTTCAGTATATTGCAAGTAATGTTCAAGAGAGTTTTATGCATTTAATGCGAGATCCTAACGTCATCGTATTGACTGCAGAGCCGATTACAACACGCGCAAACGACTTAATCGATGAACTCTTTGTTTTTGACTTAGCGGATTACTGGACGGAAGAAATGAACTTACCCTTGTTTCCACAAGCGGGTGTCTTTGTTAGTAATACATTAAAGGCAAGCGATATTGAAAACTACCTATTTGAACTACAAATGCATATTGACTATATCAATAACAACCCAGCATCAGCAGCACTAAAAACAGAAGCACTAGATTATACTTTTGAGATACAACTCGTAGAAAAAAGCATTCCTATGAGCAAGATTCATTTTAAAACAACTGACGATGCTTATGAAACACTGAGTGCATTTTTCGAATTGATTTATGCCTTTAATCCGGATTTGATTGGCGGGCACATGCCTAAAGAAAGTTTTTATTACCGTCAACCATGAAACACAACCTATATAGTATTTTAAGTGTTTTGTTATTGTTAGTTGTTTGGTATGCATATGCGTTATTTATCGATAATGTATTTATTCTTCCAAAGCCAACACAAGTTTTTATTGAGTTATTTGATTTATTGCGAAATATAAGCACTTACACAATTATTTTAAGTTCTTTTCAACGACTATTTATTGCAATCACAATAGCTAGTACACTAGGCATCATATTCGGTTTACTCGCTGGCGGATATCGTCGCATCGCCGCTTTCTTACATCCCCTTGTTACAACGTTAAGATCACTTCCCGTTGCATCGATCATCGTCATTTTACTCATTCTTTCTAGAGATAGAACATCTGCAATTTATACTATTACTTTTCTCATGATTTTTCCAATTATTTTCGAAAGCACGAAACAAGGCGTATTAAACATTGACACATCTATTAAACAGGCCTTAGATTTAGAGCCACATCGTCGTATTAAAATATTGCGTTACATTTACCTTCCCTTAGCGTTTCCTTACATAAAAACTGGGTTTTTGCAAAGTATTGGGCTTGGGTTCAAAGTTTTAGTCATGGCAGAATTTATCGCACAAACGGATAATAGTATTGGCAAAACATTATATATTAGTAGTACAAGTATTTATTATGAAACTGTGTTTGCTTGGACAATAATCATTATCGTTATTGTTTTAATGATTGAAAGATTGATTAAAAAACTGCGTTCTCATTAAAAAAACGGGGGTAGCTAAAGCGTAGCTACTCCCGTTTTTTATTAATTAGAAATTATCGTACCTGTTTTTAGTTTAAAAGCATCTACTGCTTTTTCTAACGAAGAAATTATAGCCGTTTTATTTGAAGCCCCTAAAAACTTAAGGCAAGCATTCACTTTAGGATACATGCTTCCTTGAGCGAACTCATCACTATTTAGATAAGGTTTTAACGCTTCAACGGTAACCTCTTTAAGTGCTTTTTGATTTGGTTTATCAAAGTTGACATAGACATGTTCAACGGCTGTTAAAATGACCAAATAATCTGCATTGATAATTTCAGCTATCTTTGCACTAGCATAATCTTTATCAATAACTGCCGGTACACCAATAATATCATTATCTTTCTTAATAACCGGTATTCCGCCACCACCTGAACAAATTACAATATGATTATCTTTTAACAACGACTGAATCATATCTTTTTCAAGTACATCTATTGGTAGTGGTGATGGTACTACGCGCCTAAATCCGCGACCACTATCCTCTTTCATAGTATATCCTTTATCTTTAACCATTTGTTCCATATCCTCTTTATTATAGAAAGCGCCAATTGGTTTTGAAGGATTTTGAAACAATGGATCATTTTCATCTACTAAAACCTGTGTAATGAGCGCACCAATGTTTTTCTTTACTGCTTGTTTTTGCAGTTCATTGTAGACAGCATTTTGTAAATGAAATCCAATATACCCTTGACTCATAGCGCCACACTCAGGAAAAGGCATATCTGGTGTTGAGGTCGACTCATTAAAAGCAAGATTAATCATACCCACTTGTGGGCCATTACCATGGACAATAACCACTTCGTGTCCTTCTTTAATTAACTCAACAATGGGTACAGCAACATTTTTTAGTAATGCTTTTTGTTCCTCTGCATTATTGCCTAAAGCATTGCCTCCTAAAGAGACAACATATCTACTCATACTTGTCACCCAAAGTAGCGAGCATAACAGCTTTTATAGTATGCATACGGTTTTCTGCTTCAGGGAAAACACGACTTTGTTTTGATTCAATAACTTCGTTTGTAACTTCCATCTCACCATTTTTAACTCGTGGATATTCATCCTGGAATTCATTAGCAATTTGCATTCCAACCTCAGTATCAATACCATGGAAAGCTGGTAAACAATGCATAAATATAGCTTTATCATTCGCATTTTGCATCATCGCAGCATCCACTTGATAGTCACTTAGTTGCTTAATGCGATAGTGCCATACATCTTTAGGTTCTCCCATCGATACCCATACATCAGTATAAACAACATCGGCGTTTTTCGTACCTTCTAGTTTATCTTCAGTAAAATTTATCGTAGCACCGGTCTCTTTTGCGATTTCTCGACAATGATCAATCAGTGTTTGTTCTGGCCATAGTTCTTTAGGAGCAACCGCCGTAAAATGGAGACCTAACTTAGCGCTCCCTATCATTAAACTATTTCCCATATTATTTCTAGCATCACCAACGTAACTAAATTTGACGCCTTCTAATTTCCCGAACTCTTCTTTTACTGTCAAAAAATCAGCTAAAATTTGTGTTGGGTGATACATATCGGTTAAACCATTCCAAACAGGAACACCTGCATGCTCAGCTAATTGTTCAACATCTGTATGTAAATACCCTCGAAACTCTATTCCATCATACATACGGCCTAAGACACGAGCGGTATCTTTAATCGATTCTTTTTTACCCATTTGAGATCCTGAAGGGCCTAAAAATGTAACGCCCATACCCAAATCTAGTGCACCGACTTCAAAAGCACAACGCGTACGGGTAGAATCTTTTTGAAAGAGCAATACCACATTTTTTCCTTCTAAATGGCGATGCAATACACCTTCTTGTTTCTCTTTTTTTAACTTTGCCGATAAATCGAGTAAATAGTTAATCTCTTCTGGCGTATAGTCTAGTAATGTTACAAAGCTTTTTCCTTTTAAGTTCATAAAGTCCTCCTATTTTAAATCCTCACGGAATATTGGCATACTCATACATCTAGGTCCACCGCGACCTCTAGATAGTTCGCTTGATGGTATTTCTATGACTGTGATGCCTGCTTCTTTCATCATTGCATTAGTTATATGGTTTCTTGAATATACAACAACTTTTCCTGGTTCTATGGCTAACGTATTAGCCCCATCGTTCCATTGTTCTCGCTCGCTGTGAATGATATCATTACCACCACAATGGATTAACTTAATATCACGATTTAAATGTTTTTTCAATATTTTTTCTACTGTTGTTACTACTTTTTCTACATGAATATGATCTGCATCTTGTGTCACTTCGAAGATTGTCAACTCTTTCATAATACCCGGATGAATCGCAAAAACACCGTAATCAAGTTGTGTAAAAACAGTATCTAAATGCATAAATGCGCGTGTTTTTGGAATATTGAAAGCCAAGATTGTTTCAAAAGGTTCATCTGAGCTAAAAATACGCTTAGCAATCTGTTCAATCGCTCTTGGATCTGTTCGTTTTGACATCCCTATAGCTAATGTTTTTTCATTTAACACAAGAATGTCTCCACCTTCAATATTATATTCCTTATCCCGATTATAATATTGTCGATCCGTAGATACTTTAAGTTTCGGATGATATTTTAAGACATAATCACAAAAAATAGTTTCTCGCTGTCGGGTGTTTGTATACATTCTATTGATGGATACACCCTTACCAATACTTGCAAATGGATCTCTTTGAAACAAGATATTTGGCATTGGATCTGTAAAAAACGGATATTCGTTTTCCAATAAATCCATAATCGATACCGCTTTAGACATCTTCACATCATGCGTACGAATACCAGCAATCATCTTCTTAATCATGGTCGGTAAATCTAACGCTAGAAGATACCCTTTTAACGCTTCACGTACTTTACTAGATTTTACTTGAGCCTCAACAATAAATTGATCTACAAACTGATTTAATAATACTTCATTTGATGATAACGTTTCTTCGATTAAATCAGTAATATATAAAACCTCAACACCTTCGTTTCTTAATGCCTTTGCAAACGCGTCATGTTCTTCTTGTGCAATTTTTAAAAACGGTATATCGTCAAACAATAATTTTTCTAGTAAATTAGGTGTTAAATTTTCTAATTCGTATCCCGGTCTATGTAGTAAAACCGTTTTAAGTTTACCAATCTCTGAATATACATTAAATTTCATCATCTACATCCTCACTTAAATAGACTCTAGGTACCCTTGCGCCAATTTGTGTAACAACTTCATAGTTAATAGTATCTAGACGCTTAGCCACTTCATCTGTGTTAACAACATTACCACCTATGATGATAACATCATCTCCTATGTTTACAGTGTTATCGATTTTTATAATCGTTTGATCCATACAAATTCTACCAATAATGGGATACTTTTTACTGTTAATTTCAACAAATCCACTTTGATTCTTACGGATTAAGCCATCTGCATATCCAATTGGTAATATAGCAATACGCTCTTTTTTGCTTGCTTCATATGTAATATTATAACTTACAAACTCTCCAGGTCCAATTTCTTTTATATGCATCACCTTCGTTTTAACACACATCGCTGGTTTTAAAAAATCTAACCCGCGATCTAATGTTAATCCATAAAGTAAAATTCCCACCCTAACATGTGTTGTGAAATCAATTTCCTCTTCATATTTCATCGTAGAGGAAGAATTTGACACGTGAATCATTTTGGGTAGATAAGGCATATGCTTAATAATTTCACGAAATCTTTTTAGTTGGTAGTGGTGAAAGTCTTTATTTGAATCCGAAGTAGCAAAGTGTGTAAAAATACCTTCAAACACTAAGTTATGTTTGCCCTTTATGTTTTCTATAAAGTGAAACAAGTCATCTGTCTTTTTAATTCCAAGTCGGTTCATCCCTGTATCTACCTTTACATGAAAACGTAGATTATTCGATGAGTTTTGTACAATATTCGCAAATCTCTCATCGTAAACAGTAAATATAATATTGTTTTTAGCGACAACTGCTAAATCAAACTCTGAAATCATCCCCATAACAATAATATCAATATCTTTATGATTGTTTCTTAACTCAAGCGCTTCTTCAAGTAAACTAACCGCGAATAAGCGGATGCCTTTTCTGTAAAAGTAATCAACAACTTGATGACTACCATGTCCATATGCGTTCGCCTTAACTACAGGAATAACAACCTTGTTTCCTACATGGTTTTGAACATGTACATAATTATCAAAAATATAGTTTAACTTAACTTCAGCCCTAGTCGGTCGGTAATATTCATTCATACACTTTCTCCACATATTTAGACGTCATTGTGCTCAAAAGACTTCCGTATGAAAGTTTAAACTTAATTACATCCCCTATTTTATAATCATTTTGCGTTTGTGTAAGGTCAACAATTATATGATCGCTACTACTTCCGACAAGCCGTATCCTAGAATCTACTGGCGTTATTTCGTGATAATCAACATCTTGTTTCCCTATCGCTAATATACCACGTTTCATTAATCCCACATCTTCAAAGGTTGGTCTTTGTCCAAAAGCATTCATCCCAATATCGCCTTCAGGGATAGATGGTTTTTGCTTAATCTCAATCAAGTCCGCTTCCAGGGTTACAACATCTTGATACATATTTTCTATAGGGTCTCCATAGGCTGTTTCCCTACCCAAAATCAAAGACTCTCCTAATCGTAGATTGTTAACCATATCTACTTTTTGATTCTTTAACAGTAAATGTATGTGAGAAGAATTTCCTCCAGACACTATATCGAATCGAACGCCTATCATTTGTTCAGCCATCTTAATAATATCAATAAGCTTTTGCAATGTTTTCACACTCGGAATAATGCCGCCATAACAGGTAAGATTCGTTCCTATACCTTTTATTTTAATGTTTTTAAGTAATTTTACCGATCTTAAAGTGTCTAATATTCGTTCCTTGTAATAAAGGCCTTCTCTTAAGTCACCTATATCTATCATAATAATAACATCGTGAACTTTACCAACGGTTCCAGCAGCGGCATCTAAGGCCTCAATCGTTTCAAGTTCAGAGTTTAAAGATATATCTGCATACTTAACAACTTTTTCAGCTTCATGTACCGAGGGTATTCGTAGTAATACTTTAGGTATAGGACTATCAATTGCTTGAATGTTTTCAATTCTCGAATCTGCAATATAATCTACCCCAACTTTAGTCAAAACATCTATCAAAGGTTTTTCAGCACAAAAAACCTTAGAAACTGCCATCATCGTTAAATTATTTTTTTGGCACAAGGTTTGCATGTAACGCACATTATGTTCATATTTGTCTTGGCTTATGATTAACCTAGGATACATTACATACCCCCCTTTTTAATTAGATTTTTTTCCTTAAAGATTTAGAAAGCATTTGCATAGCTTCACTTTTATACTCTAATGATAAAACACCCGCACTTGACATAATATAATCGTTATCTTTAACAATCTCTACGGTTGCTTTAGGCATAAGTTTATTTGGGTTATTTTTTATGTAGTCAATTACTATTTTTTCGGTGTCCTCTAAGTGTATCAACGGTCCGCCAGTCAGTACAATTAGTTTGACTTGCGTTAAATCTTTACCCTCCGGTATAAATTTTTGTCCACTAGAAGTATACACTTTTCTCAAATCACCTACGTGTCTATCTAATGCTCTATGAACACAGACTTTAGCAAGTTCATAAACCAATTTTTTTTGCTGAGATGACTTTGGCATATAAGAATAGTTTGCAACTAAGTCATTAAGTGTTTCTTCATCAACCTCTAAGCGTTTAAGTAGTTTCTTTCGATCCATAGTCTCAAGTACATTGTTAAAATTAACAAAGACACCTAAGTCGCCTTCTACTGTTCTTTTTTCTAACGCTTCACCTTCTGCGTACTTCTTGTATTCATCACTTGGCGTTGATATCGAATGAATATCTGTGGTTGCCCCACCAACATCAATCGTTACTACATTTCCAAATAATGTGTGCATCAACATCGTTGATTCCATTACAGAACCAGGTGTTGGCATAATCGCTCTATTGACAACCTCTTTAACTTTAGTCATGCCTTTGGCATGTATTATATGTTCCTCAAATGTTTGGTATATTAATTTTCTTAAAGGTAAAATGTTAAGATAGTCAACTCTAGGATATACATTGTCTATGATTTTTAAGTATTTTTTTTGAGGGTGATTTTCAAAATATTGACGAATCCGATAATGATTTTCAACATTACCACAATAAATAATAGGTACATTAAACCCTATATCCGCTATCTTGATGAGGTTCTCATAAGCAACTTTCTTTTCACCATAATCTGTACCACCTGCAACCAAAACCATATTCGGTGAAACGGCTTTAATTTGGCTGACATCATCTGCTTCTAAAGGTCCAGCACTAACATAATGAATATTAGCGCCCGCATTTAACGCCGCTTCTTTTGCAGCACGTACAGTCATTTCATAAACCAAACCAGAAACTGTTATTTTAAGACCGCCCGCTGCGCTTGAAGAAGCAAACATTTCATTAAACTCTATCGACTCTACAGCCAAATTTTTCTTTAAATCCTCAATCGCATCTTTTAAACCTTCTCGAACATCGGTTTCTACTGTAGTATTTGATACCCCTTTTCCTAAAAAGGCAACGTCTTGAGTTAATGAAAATGCATTGACCAATGTTGTTGTACTACCAATTTCTGCAACTAGAACATCAATTTTCATTTAACTTCATCGCCTTGTGCTGATTAACAAGGAAACTAGCTATTTGAATCCCTTTTGTTCCTCGACCAAAACCTTGGTCCATTTTGTATTTGCGTGCAATTTCAGGTGTAACCTGTGTTCCCCCAGCAAGTAAAATTAATTTATCTCGAACACCTTTTTCAATTGCATAGTTATGTAGCTTTTCCATGTTTTTATAGTGAATATCATCATGAGAAATAATCGTAGACATCATGATACACTGTGCATCCATCTCGATTGCTGCATCAACAAACTTCTCAATAGGGACACTCGTTCCAAGATAAGTGTATTTAATGCCGAACTTCTCTACACCACCATGTTTAATATCTAAAACTTCTCGAATACCAACACTGTGTTCATCACTACCACCAGTACCCGCTATAACTTTAATAGGATTATCTTTAACATACTTAACAATCTCATCTTCACTAATTGTTTTGATTTCTTCAGGAATCTTTAAAGCTTCCATGTCTATATCAAAGTTAACTTTCCCTTTAATTTGAATACGCGTGCCTTCACTTGGGTGTAATACTTCTTTATGAATTACTTCAACATCTTTTAGATTCATATTCTTACCTGCTAAAATAGCAGCTTCTTGAGCAATTTTTAATCCGATTGGGAAAAATAAATCTACCGTTACGGTCCCATCCGCAAGCCATTCAACTTCGGGTTTTAACCATTTACTGTCTCTATATTTTTCAGTCTCTTCTAAACGTAAATAAACATTATCGCTATCATCAAGTTCATCAATAAACTGAATCTTTTCCGGGCACTCAAAAGTTGATCCGCCAATCAATTTAGCAGGATCGTCCTTAGCATTTTCATCATATTGCGCAACGTTGTTGTAGCCATAATGTGCTGTAACTGGTGCCATATAATCTTCATCTCTAGCAATCACACTATTTTTTCCAACACCACCATCGATTTCACGGGAAATACCATCAGCATTTCTTTCTGGATACTCTCCACTATCAACAAACATACCCGCTTCGACAGCTTTAAAGTATCCACCCATCTCAATGATTTCTTCCATCATTAAAATCGCACGTTCTTGTATTTCTCTTTTCTTCTCATATAAGTATCCATCTGTTTTAAGGTCAAGCATACCTAAAATATCATCCATACCAACTAATGCCTGTTTTGCTGTATCTAAAGCTTCAATATTATATATATGCCAAGGGACATTTCTACCTTCATCTGGGGTAATAGTTGATTGAATATCCGCTGAGGTCAACCGAGACACTAACAAGTTTAATACGTGCGTTACCGTGGCCTCTCTCGTTGATGAATCCATATATTTCGTATTCATTTGTGCTCTCATTTTATACTTATCAAAAAATTCTCTTAAAGCGACTGCATAAGGTAGATTCAGTTTCAAATCCGGTGTCGGAGATGCTGCAGGAGGAACAGTTGATAATGCAATATTTTCCGGCTTAATACCTATTTTTTCGCTAAAAACCGAATTGATTGCATGCTGAACCAATAACTCTGGCATAACTTTCCATGCATCTCTCGCTGTCGCATTCGCATTATGAGCCCCATCAATTTGAGCCATATTTGCATATGCTAAAACTTTTTTACTCTCTGCTGCATCAACAAAGCTTCTGATCATATTAATATTTCGATATAAAACATTATATTGTGGATCTTGATGTGCCCCATTTACGCCTTCTTCAGTAAATAAAACAGCTATTTCCGGTCCAGCTACACCCGAAACGTAAGAGTGATAATTAATAGGTCTTCCTACTTCTTCTTCGATTAAATCGAGCGCACGTCTTTGTGCTCGTAATTGCTTTCTAGTAACAGGGATTCCCCCAACACCTTGCGGTGTTCCTTCCAGTAAACCATCAAAATGTGATTGACCAGCTGTCCGTATAACCATAACGTGGTCAGCACCATGATAAGCAGCCATCCGCATACGACGAATATCGTCTTCAAATCTACCAGAAGCTATTTCTGTTGTAACTACACAGTCCGGTTGTGGGTCTATTCCATCTAAAGAGCTTGAACTTGGTAGAGGAACAAAATTCTTAAGAGATGGACTTGCTTGCTTATATGTAAATCCACGTAGTTTTATGTCTCCTTGTTCTCTCCATACCCAGCCTCTTTTTTTAGGATGGTATTTATCTAAATCTTTTAATATGTGATGAATATCTAATTTTTGATTGGGTTTTAATTTATCCATTGTTGTTAAATACCTCCATTAAATATTCGATATGTTCCCCTTCTGAAATGCTAATTCCAGCATCGCGAATTGAAAGATTTTTATCCTTAGAAACTCTATAAACGCAATGCCCCGCACCTTTTCTTAATAAATTATGCTCGTTTAACAAATCAACAATAGCCTTCGCTTCTAGACTTGAAAAACCCATACGCAATAACACACTGCGCTCTATTGATTTTGATGTGTACTTATGTCCTAAATCCACCAAAGGATCAACAATCTTATCTGATAACTTATAAAAATACTCCTTTAACTCTTTATCGGTCATATTTTTTAGGTGTTGTCTTCTGTTAGTATAATCATCATTTCTTTCTTTCATTACTTTCCTCCGTATTTTTGACTTCTTCTAGTAATCTATTTAACTGTTCATTATTAATACTTAGTTCTTCTTGCAAATATACTAAATCTTGATTGGTTAATGTAGTCGCTTTAAATCTTTTTAAATATGATTTTTGAAGTCTTTCAAGCGAAACTTCCTCTATTATCAAGTCTTTTGCAGACTTCGGAAAAACGATGTTTCTCCCTGGAACTTCATCTTCCGGATTACCGAAAATTAAATCAATCCCATTCTTTTTTGCGAAAGAAAGTTGCGGTTGATGGTGTTTTCCAGCGCCCGTATACTCGGTTTCCTGAACAACAATTATTTCATCTCTTTTCATTTCTTGAGCAACTTTAAATGCGACCGCTAAACTCGTATTACCTGCTGGTCCTCTTTCCATACCTTCTAAAACAGCCAAAGCTTCAGTAATGAAAAAAACGCTCCCTTGATTAGTTATGAAGTATTTATCCATATATCTTAATGGCCTTGCAGCACTTCTAGGAACATCACTACGATCAGGATTGCTTGCGAATGGCATTCCGAATCCAGTATGCCCAGTAGTAAAGGACTTTCTATTAAAATCTGTATCGCTTGCCATATGTAATCCCTTTAAGTTAACGCTAGCTCCATAAACTTTGGTTTTATCTGCTCCAGATTTTTTTAACCCTCTAGCAGTCCCGGTTAAGTTTCCACCACCAGCATTTGTGCATATGACAACCTCAGGATACTTCCCGTACTTTTCCATGCTTTGTTCGGCAATCTCTTTTCCTAATGTTTCAATACCCATTATTCCATATGGTGAGTATAATGAAGCATTGAAATATCCTGTTTCTTCTAACACCTTTAAGAAAGTTGAAAATAACTCTGGTCCAACACTAAGTTGTATAACTTCGGCACCAAATGATTCACAGGCTCTAGCTTTTTCTAAAATTTCAGGCTGAGCAAGATTATTTGAGTCAAAACATTCTTGTACAATAATACACTTTAGTCCTTCTCTTGCAGCCAAAGCTGCTATAGCAGCACCATAATTTCCACTCGTTGCTGCAACAACTCCTTTGTATCCTAATTTTTTTGCCATTTGGATACTTATTGCTGCTCTACGCGCTTTAAATGAACCACTTAGATTCGCGGCTTCATCTTTTAATAAAATTCTGGCTCCATAGCCTTTTTTTGCATATTTTCTCGCGTACTCAGTTAAATTATGCAATTCAAAAAATGGTGTTCTTCCTACCATTGCTTCATCTTGGATTTTCTCAATATCTTTAAGGTTAAACCCCGAATCAGTCATCATTGCTTCATAATCAAAACCAATACCCGGTTTTTCAAACTTAGAATAATCAATTCCAACAGATTTTTTCATGATATCATTAATTCTATCAAATATGTTGTCCTTATTGTTCATCTCTATCACTCCACATCTCCGAAAGAATGATCTCACGCATTTTTTGAATCTCTTCAACATACTCCCCATAATTGTGCTTATATTTAGGTTCAACCTCTTTTAAGGTCCCTTTAACTTTTCTTCCTGTTGCAGTAGTCACTTCAGCTTCTTCAAATAGTTCCGCTTCATGATTTAATCTCCCTTTAATCCACATTTTCAAAGGTTTTGTTGCTGTATCCTTAGGAACATTAGCAGCACGATTTTCAGGTGACAAAACGTACATTCTAAGACGTACAAACGTATTTTTCTTAACTAACATATAATCACAACCTTTCATTTTCACTGCAAATATCGCAAGTCTAATCAAAAATTAACCACACGATAATATGATATCATAAAAACGTTTACATTGCACCTTGTAAATGATTCAAAACATATAAAAAAGAGTGTAAAATACACTCTTTCCTTTTACTAGTCTAATAAATTTCTCATATCGCCAATTATGGCTCTTGGTACCGGCAAATCTATCATTGTTTTTAATCCTGGCTTAGCATTTAAAACATGAGGAATCATATTAACACACATTGCAATTGTACCAATACCTCCATCGACCTCTGGGTTAATAGACATATTGACTTCTGGGGTTCCTTTAATTTTTATGTAATCTCCAGTTGCAGTACCTTCCATCTCCGGTTCAATTTGTTGCGGGTGTTTCATATCTATAAATACATTATCACCAATATATCCTTGTGCAGTCATATCAATACCAGCCAAATTACCAGCTTTAGCCTCACCGTATTTACTCTTTCTATCAATACTAGTCACAATTGGTTTCATTTGTTGCTCAAATTTATCTAATTTAACACCTAAAGCATCTGCTATCATTGAGACACTTTCTTTAAATCCAACATGTCCTGCTAAACTTCCATTAGCCAATCTCTCTTCAAATTCATCTTTAGTGATTCCAACCCCTTGTTCCTCCATAACTGTTGGACCAAACGGGCTTAAACTATTAACTCGTTTCGCTTCAATATGCTTTACATCCGACATAACTCCAGATAAAGCTATAACCAATAAATCCATAATAAATCCCGGGTTAATACCTGTTCCTAAAATGGTTACATTCTTTTCTTTAGCTAACAAATCCATTTTTTTAGAAAGTTCACTCTCGCTTGCTTTAGGATAAGCCATTTCTTCGGCAGTACTAATAACATTAATGCCCTTATTCACTATCTTCACTATCTTATCGTACGCCTTTTTAGTGAATGAATCTGTGGCAAGTAACGCAATATCAATTTCTTGTTCTAAAAGAGAATCTATGTCGCTTGAAATCTTAATATTTTCTTGGTTGTGTGTTCCATCTAAAAAATCTAAGAATCCCTTTCCAACAAGTTGATCATTTACATCACAAACACCAACAATTTCAACACCTTCTTTACTGAGCAACATTTCCGCAATACCTTTGCCCATTGCTCCGTAACCCCATATTAAAACTTTAATATTATTCATATACGCCTCCATTATAATATATTTACAACAAGCATATGATAACATAAAAAATATTATAATGTATATAACGATTTTATCTATCTACTAGAAAAATTATATTTGATAAGTTTACTAATTAAATCCTTATTACCTTCTAACCAATCAAGTTGGTTAATCTCACTTGGTAGCTTCCATTGGCATTTTTCATGAACCTTTAAGTTTACTACATATGAAGGTGCTTCCACTATAAAGGCGTAAATTTTGTAACGATCTAACCCATATGAGGATTCAAACTCATCAAACTGTTCAACCCTTAAAATATCTTTCATATCCAGTTCTTCTTTGAGCTCTCTAGCTAAAGCATTACGTAATTTTTCATGCTCCTTAACTTTGCCTCCAGGAAATTCCCATTTATTAGGAAGTTTATCGCTTTTTTTACGCTGACAACATAATATTTTACCCTTATAGTAAATAATAGCAATTACTACTTTTACCATGAAACTTCTGCACGTTCTCTAGCAAGTCCTATTCTAGACATTGAGACATAACCTTTGTTAACCATCCATATATCGGTGTAATCATGAATGCCTTCTAAATCCCTACTTAAATTCTGACTATACTTAAATGTATTCCCATCAATAGAACCCTCCAAATTTACATCATAATTAATAACTCTCGTAAATTTGTGCCCTTTATAATCAGTTTTATCATTTGGGAAGTTAATGTTAATTACATAATTATTCCTGATTACATTAGTATCAATAAGATACTTCATAACTTCTTTGAAATGATTTTCAATATGCTTGTTTCCATTGGGAAACCCTGAAACAGCTACTGATGGATATCCGTGATAACAGGCTTGAAACGCAGCACCAACAGTCCCTGAATACATTATATCCGCACCTAAATTATATCCGTAATTTATACCTGAAACTACCAAGTCTGGTTTCAGCTTTAACCCAAAAAGTGCAAAGGTTACACAATCTGCTGGCGTTCCATCTACTGTATAAAATCTTTCTCTTTGTTTTTTAAATGTAAACTCACCAGTAGTAATAGCCATACTTTTTGCAGACTGTTCTTCGCTTGGAGCAACAGTCCATACTTCTCCAAACTCCTCTAGGTGTCTTTTAGCAATCGATAATCTTAATGATCTAACCCCGTCGTCGTTAACTAATAATATTTTCATTTTTCATTCTCCCTATCTATTAAATATTTAATAATATACTCTCCTAAATGTTTTACATTGTTATGATTGTAAGTAACATGCTTATCTATTCTTATATCTTTCCGATATTCCGGCATCGCAATAAAAGCGTAAATATATATTTTTGTACTTTCTTTGATATAGTTACTCATTAACTCTTTATAAATGATAAGTTCTAGTTCTTTTTTTTGCCATACATTTGAAACATTTGGAAATTTTTCTGATAGTCTAAACTCAATTAATAGCAGTTTATTTTCATACTCGAATACAAAATCTATTCTTCTGTTTTTAGACATAGCTATTCTATATTCACAATATAATGATAACCTATTAAACTCATTATCTTTCAAGTTATTGTTGAGAAAATTTATCAATCTCTTAATTATAACATAACTATCTAACCATGATACTATCTCTGCAATAGACACAGTTCTTCTAAAAAGTTTCTTTTCGTGAAACAATAATCTTAATTTTTCAGTGTATGGTTTATTGTATATTTCTTTACCACGTGTGTTGAAATCGCCTGTTTGAATGTTCCATCTTGTATTTAATACTCTTTCATAAAACGATAAAAAATCATTTAGATTAGAAAAATCTAACATAGAATTATCAGATATCATATTATCAAATCATCCTTTCACTAATATCATATGCAAACAACTCAATAATTTCTTTATATCTTTAAGTCGCTTACACTTTTTATTAGGATTAGATAATATTAACTAAGTAATTATGCAAAATGAAACTAAGTTTACTTAAAAAATCCGTGATTTATAAAAAATAAAAAAAACCATCGAAATGGCTTTTAGACGTGATATATGGTGGCTCAGGGCGGAATTGAACCACCGACACACGGATTTTCAGTCCGTTGCTCTACCAACTGAGCTACTGAGCCAAAAAAAATGGCGGTCCTGACGGGACTCGAACCCGCGATCTCCAG
>SKIY01000021.1 GCA_007116205.1 Candidatus Izemoplasma sp.
ACGTGGAGATAATCCGATTGATTCTAAGAAAAAGTTAAATAATCCTCCTGTTGAAGCGAAGATAACTGCAAACGCTAACCCAATAGCGATCGCGTTAGTTACATAAGGTAAGAAGAAAATCGTTTGATATGCACCTTGGAACTTCTTAATCGAGTTTAACCAAACTGCAATAAACAAAGAAATAATGACTGATATTGGAACTGAAACAAAGACGATAAACAACGTATTCCGTATCGCTCTCCAAAACAAACCAGAGTTAATTACAATACTAATATTTCCTGTTAACGTCCATCCTGTATAAGATCCATCAATATATCGATAGTTTTCTAAGAACACCAAAATAAAGGCATTTATGATTGGGTAGAAGGTAAAAACAGATAGTAGAATAATTGCAGGTAGCAAATACAACCAAGCTTTTAAATTATTTCTTTCTTCAAGCATGGTTAGATGAGTTCCCCATCTTTATTAAACAAGAACATTTTATGTTGCTTAACGCCTAGTTTAATAACATCTCCTGGTTGAACTCTGTTATCAGCATCTACAATCGCTCTAAACGTTGGTTTTTGCTCTGGAGCAGTTTCTTCTACTGAACCTTCTTCTATACCATCAATTACATCTCCCGATTGTTCTTTTTGCTGCTTAAGATATTTTGGATCAATCGCTCCTTCAGGTTTTTGAATAATCAATGTAGTATCACGTCCGATAGTCTCCACAAAATCAACGGTGACTTTAAGACTAGAACGCTCAACAATTTTAAATCCTTCTGGTCGAACACCAATAATGATTTCTTGATTTTTCTTCCCTTCAGCACGACCGAATTGCGCACTACCAACCATAACTTTCTCATCTTCAATCCGTCCTTCAAAAACATTAATTGGAGGACTTCCTAAAAACTTAGCTACGAATAAGTTCGCCGGTTTATCATAAACATCTTGGGGTGCACCTTTTTGTTGTTGCACACCTTCTTGCATCAAAACAATTTCATCACTGATACTCATCGCTTCTTCTTGGTCATGCGTAACAAATATCGTCGTGATTCCTGTTTCTTTTTGGATCCGCTTGATTTCTTCACGCGTTTGTAAACGCAAACGCGCATCTAAGTTTGATAACGGTTCATCAAGTAATAACACACGCGGCTCTTTAACAAGTGCACGCGCAATAGCAACACGCTGTTGTTGTCCACCTGATAATTGTACCGGTTTACGCGCCATCAAATGGCCAATACCAACTAAATCAGCATAGTATTGTGCACGTTCTAAAGCTTTTTCTTTTTCCATTTTAATGTTTTCAAGTGGGAAAAGAATATTTTGTTTAACCGTCATATGCGGATACAATGCATAATTTTGAAAAACAAGACCAATACCACGTTTTTCTGGTGCTACATCTGTTACATCAGTATCGCCAAAGAAAATACGCCCTTCGGTAGGCTTAAGCAATCCCGAAATCATGTAAAGTGTCGTCGATTTTCCACATCCTGATGGTCCGAGAAGTCCAACCAGTTTTCCTGCAGGGATAGTAATATCAAAGTCATTTACAGCGACAGTTTCTTCTTTGTTCTTCGCCTGGAAAACTTTGGTAAGGTTTTGCAGTTTAATTTCAATAGTCTCCATATGATCTATACTCTCCTAAATATAAAATTATTTATATGTAACATTTCATTATACAATAAAAATAAAGCGTTTTCCATAAAGAATTTTAATTCCTATCAAACCCTTATTTTAAGCCAAAAAAAGGTGAGATTCCCCACCCTTTCCTCATTAACCCTGTGTATTCGTGTACAGTAACCATAACCCAACCAAAATCGCAATAACTATGATGAGCTTTGACAATTTCTTAATGAGTGAGAATACGCCTAACAAAACTATTAAGCCAAATATAATCGCGCCGAGGAACTGCTCTGCAAATGATAAATTATTGATAAAATCCACTGCTGATTGTATCCATCTACTCAACGGAATAGCTCCCTCTAACCAGTCAAAAATAGGCCCGACAACTGGGATGTTTTCAAACATTAAAAATAAAGGCCTTACTATCGACAAGATATGGACCATCAAATCACCTCATTCCTTTCTTACTGTTATTATGACATAAAAGCGTAAAAATAGAAAAAGATAAATCTTATTTTTTCATATATCCATATGCAATGCACGTTACACGTACCATGATGCAATCTTTAATATTTCTTACGGCCTTCTAAAGCCTTAAGCAGCGTCATATCATCTGCATAACTAATATTTCCACCCGCCGGCAACCCATAAGCAATCCGCGTTACAAGCAAATCCGTATCTTTTAGAATACGGTGAAGATACATCGCAGTAGTTTCTCCTTCTTCACTTAAATTCATCGCTAAAATTACTTCTTGATGGGTTTCGTCTTTCAATCTTTCAAGCAATGCTTTAATACGAAGATCATCTGGACCAACTCCATCACTAGGAGAAATTGCCCCATTTAATACATGATAGAGTCCATCGAACATATTGGTTTTTTCAATAACCATCACATCTTTACTTTCTTCTACAACAAGGATTTTACGGCGGTCTCGTGTTTGATCGTTACATATATCACAAACATCTTTATCCGTTAAATTCCCACAAATTTCACAAGGATTAATCTCATTTTGAACACGATGTAACGCTTCCATAAATGTTACAGTGTCTGTTTCATCAAAATGATTGACAACATAAAACGCATATCTTTCAGCTGTTTTTTTTCCTACACCAGGGAAACGCATAAAACTTTCAATCAGCTGCTGTATTGCTTCAGGGTATTTCATATTTAGAACATTCCCGGCATACCGTTTAAGCCTTGTGAAAATTGTCCCATAGTTGATTGTGTTTCATCATCAATTTTTTTCATACAATCATTTACCGCCGCAACAATCGTATCTTGAAGCATCTCCATATCTTCAGGATCGAATGCTTCTTCATCAATCTCAATTTTTTGCATCTCTTTACTACCATTGAACTCAACTTTTACTGCCCCACCGCCAGCAGAACCATAAAAGATAGATGCTTCAAGTTCCTTTTGTGCTTTCATCATTTCTTTTTGCATTTGCTGTAATTTCTTAATCATTCCTGGATTCATAATCATTCTCCTTCTTTTCGTACTTTAACTATATCACCAAATAAATCTTTTGCTTCTTTAACACTATCAGACTCCACATCTGAATAATCCTCTTTTTCTTCTGGGATTTCTTTTAACTGCGGATGCTTAATAGGATCAAGCTTAATAAACGCATCCTGTGTTGTTTTTTTACGGAATTTTTTCACAAACTCCTGTGAAATTTTATCCCACAGTTCTTCAGGAAGCGCCATAAACATAATTTTACGGTTAAAATAACGGCCCAATAGATCAATAATATTTTTTTTCATATCCGGTGTCATCAATCGATTACACATGCGATAACTATCATAAGTAACAATTAACATCACACCATTAGAGGCTACTAAGGTTCCTTCTGTAATTAATTTAGCATATTGCGTATCGCGTCCCTCAGCAAAACGCTCAATATCATACCACTTTTTCACCATGTCAATTTTTAACTCCCGGTCCCCCGTGTTTAATACATCTTCGATATAGTGAATATCAAATGTCTTATATGATTTAGAAACATACTTTTTATATACTGCATCAAAAGGATTCTCTATTTCTTTTTCGCTTGCTTCTATTTTTGTTTTTACCGCTTCTGATTGCGAAGCTTTTTGTGGCTGCTCATCAGCAGATTCACTTTCAGGTTCATCTACAACATCAGGGGCCGCTTTATGTTCTTTTTCAGTTTGATCTTCTTTAGCTTCATTGGTTTCAGATGCGTAATCAAAAGACGTTTTGATTTCCTTTTTATCCGCGCTGCTTTCCATACCCTCAAATCGTGTTTCTAATTTTTCGATACTATCTTTAAGCATTTGAATTTGTTCTAAAGCTAACGTATCTTTTTTAAGTTCTTGATCAACCATCTTTACAAACGCTAACTCCAAATACAACTTCGCATTTGCAGTATACCGAACTTTTTGCTGCGTGTCATGTAAAATGTCAATATAGTGAAAAATACGAACATTTTGTAACCGATCAACCAACTTTAAAAAACCTTCATTTCTATACAATAGGCGTTCATCACTACCAGAATCAATATTTTTATACATTAAAACATCGCGATAAAACTTAATCATATCGTCGATGAACTTATGTCCTTCTTTACCTTGCGCAATCAACTCATCTAAAATTGAAACTGCTTTAGGGACATCCTCATCTTCAATTGCCATGGCGATATCAACAATCGCTTCATGGGAAACCGATCCTTTAATCGTGTGGATGTCTTGCACTGAAATTTCGCCATCACTATAAGAAAACACCTGATCTAACAAACTAATCGCATCGCGCATTCCACCCTCAGCACTTTCAGTAATTAAATCAATCGCTTCTTCAGAAATTTCAATCGTTTCCTTCTTAATAATCTCATTTAACTTCGTTTTCATAGCGTCTAATGCTATGCCTCGAAAATCAAATCGTTGACACCGCGAATGAATGGTTGCGGGAATTTTATGTGGCTCGGTGGTTGCTAAAATAAAAATAACATGCTTCGGTGGTTCTTCTAAAGTTTTTAACAACGCATTAAACGCAGAAATAGATAACATGTGAACCTCATCGATAATGTACACTTTGAACTTTCCGATTCCTGGTAAATATTTAACTTTATCACGTAACTCACGAATTTCATCTACACCATTATTACTTGCAGCATCAATCTCAATAACATCACTAACAATATTTTTATCAATACCTAAACAAATATCACATGTATTACACGGATTTTCAATCGGTGCTTTTTCACAATTCACCGCTTTAGCAATAATTTTAGCAATACTGGTTTTTCCGGTTCCGCGTGGACCACTAAATAAATACGCATGGGCAAGTTTTTGTTTAACCAATGCGTTTTTAAATGTTTTTGTGATGTGTTCTTGCCCTGCAACTTCATCGAAATCTTTCGGTCTATACGTTCTATATAATGCTTGATATGCCATCGTAATCACCCAACCTATTATTTCTCATCTGACTGTCTCATATCCCTGACTTCATCCGCGATGATTTTAACCGCTTTATATTCCATAGTTCCTGGTGTGAATCGCGACTCTAAGAACTCGTATGTGTACTCTGTAGATTCACCATAAACTGCTATTTGATACGCAATAAACAAAGCTTCTTGAAATTTCTCATTTTGTCTAAAACGTTCCACATCTTCAGCTTCTAATTCAAGTGCATCTTTTACTGCTTTTGAGACGCGTAAAAGAAATTTTTCCTCGCGGGATTGCGCTACTACTTTGGCACGCGCTCGCCCTGCTAAGTTATGATAAATCCATAAAAATCCCACAATTAAAAAGGGATAAATAAGATAATCTTCTAATAACCAAGCCCAAAAATCAATACCATATCGTAATGAACGATAAATTCCATAGCCAACAACGGCGACCGAAGCCGCCACAAATGACCAAACATAATACATCATACTTTTCTTATATTTTTGCTTTTCTACCATCTAATCACCTGTTTACTATTATACACCATTCGTGTAATTTATGATATACTAAATTCAGGTGATAATTATGAAAAATGATACTATAGCAGCGATATCAACAACGCTAGGACAAAGTGCAATAAGCATCGTAAGGATGAGCGGAGACGAAGTATTTGATGTTATTAAAAAAATCTTTAAAGGTCCAAACTTATCTTGCGTTAACAGCCATACCATTCATTACGGTAAAATTTACGACAAAAATAAACTCATTGACGAAGTTTTAGTGAGTGTTTTTCGAGCACCAAAAACATTTACACGTGAGGATATGATTGAGATAAATTGTCACGGTGGTGTTTTTGTTGCACAAAAAATATTAAAACTGTTACTGACTTACGGCGCACGCTTAGCTGAAAAAGGTGAATTTACTGAACGCGCATACTTAAACGGCCGCATAGATCTCACACAAGCAGAAAGTATTTTAGATATTATTGAAGCACGCACAAAC
>SKIY01000126.1 GCA_007116205.1 Candidatus Izemoplasma sp.
CGGAAGCGTCTCTAAATCTACCCCTTCATCAAAAATCATTCGTTCAATTTCATAACGAATCAAAATATGTAAAGGATACGTTAGTTCATCTGCCTCAACACGAATAAATGTTTCATCAACCTTATTGATCCCGCGATAAAAATCATCTAATGATACATCTTTTAACTGTGTTTTAAACATCGATTTTAACTTTGGATAATGTACTTCCCAAAAAGGCATACTACGCCCAATCATGTTTTCATAAAAACGTGATTGCGACTCATGAATTCCCATCGAGGTCCCACCATTAAGATTAGTCATATCGAGGTCTGGATGAACTTGTTGTTCATAAAGCGCATGTCCAAGTTCGTGAATAGCCGCAAAAATACTTGAAAAAACAAAATTTTCCAAATAGCGAACCGTAAACCTAACATCTTGTGAGTGGGTATTCCACGTAAAAGGATGGACACTCTCTTTTAAAAGACCACGATCATAATCATAATCAAAAACATCCATTAAGTATTCCACAAACGCTTTTTGTGAGGCTTTATCATACGTATCCGTAATAAACGCATCATCGCGTTTTTTACGGTTCTTTAAAACCGATTTAACAAAGGGTACCAATTCTTCTTTTATCGCGCCAAAAAAACGATCATATAATTCAATATTCATGCCTTCTTCAAAATCATCGAGTAAAACATTATACTTATCGGTACGATCAGTACGATAAGCAATTTGCTTTTTCTTCGCCGCAATAATCTTCTTTAAATACGGCTTAAACATTTCATAATCATCTTGTTCCTTCGCATCTTCCCAAACACGCTGACTCATATTGATGAGCTTCGCATAGTCAACATACGCTTCTTTCGGTATCTTAACAATCTTATCTAACGCTTTTTTTGCGGTTTGGACTTCTTTTTTCTGCATATCATCTAACGCATCAATGCGCTCAATTAAGCCATTTACCACTTTTTGATACGCATCAGATGTCATCAAACTGAAATGTTCACCACTAATCACACTCAACAGCTCAGCACGATGTGGAAAACACTTTTTAGGTGCTTCCGTATTGGAATCCCAACTCGCGATACTCAAAACCATTCCAAACGCTTTTTGCTGTTTCTGAAACGCCTTGAACTGCTCAAATAATTCCATTTTCTCAATCCTCTCATCATTGAAATAAAAAGCTAAAAATGGTGCGCATCAAGTGATACGCACCATTAGATTAAAATAGGCCTTTAGCGTTTCCGTCGTCATCGATATCCATTTGCATTGCCGCTGGAACTTTCGGTAATCCCGGCATGGTCATCATTTCTCCTGTCAAAGCAACAATGAATCCTGCGCCAATTGATGGTCTCAACTCACGGACAGTAATGGTGAAATCTCTTGGTCTTCCATAAACTTTTGGATCATCAGATAAAGACATTTGTGTTTTTGCCATACAAACTTGTAGTTTATCCCAGCCTTCACGCTTGAACTTTTTAAGCTGTGTTTTTGCTGTCTTACTAAAGCTAACCCCTTTAGCACCATAAACGGTTTTAGCAATATTTTCAATTTTAACTTCAAGGGGATCGTCCATCTTATACATACGTGTAAACTGTTTCGTATTATTATCGATTGCATCGATTAATTTATGTGCTAAATCCACTGCACCATCGCCACCTTTTTCCCAAACTTGAGAAACAGAGTAAGGATGGTTATTATCTTTAAGCCACGCTTCAAGTGCTTCAACTTCTGCATCTGTATCATTCACAAAGTGATTGATCGCAACAACATAAGGTAAATTAAACGCTTGAATGGTCTCAATATGTTTTTCTAAATTTTCAATACCCGCTTTAAGCGCTTCAACATTCTCTTCACCTAAATCATTTTTCTTCACGCCACCATGCATCTTAAGCGCACGAATCGTCGCCACAATAACCACAGCACTCGGATCAAATCCAGCTTGTTGGGTCTTAATATCTAAGAACTTTTCAGCCCCTAAATCTGCACCAAAACCAGCTTCTGTAATAACATAATCCGCTAACTTACGTCCCATATTGGTTGCAATAATACTATTGCATCCATGTGCAATATTCGCAAACGGTCCACCGTGAACAAGCGCTGGTGTGTTTTCTAATGTTTGCACTAAATTTGGTTTAATCGCATCTTTCAAAATCAACGTAACTGCACCTTCAGCTCCTAAATCACCAACAGTTACAACTTTACGGTCATACGTATACCCTAATACAATACGTCTAACACGCGTTTTTAAGTCACTTAAATTTTTAGCGAGACATAAAACTGCCATAATTTCACTCGCAACCGTAATATTAAATCCATCCTCACGTGGCAGTGAGTTCCCAATACCACCAAGTCCTACGACCACTTGACGTAACGATCGATCATTCATATCTAACGCACGTTTCCAAGTAATACGCCGTGGATCAATATTCAAATCATTTCCTTGATGGATATGATTATCAATCATCGCACTTATCGCATTCGTCGCTGTCGTAATCGCATGAATATCTCCTGTAAAATGTAAATTCAAATCTTCCATCGGAACCACTTGTGCATGACCGCCACCCGCAGCACCACCTTTAACGCCCATAACCGGACCAAATGATGGTTCACGTAAAGCAATAATAGCATTTTTACCCACTTTGCTAAACGCTTGTCCTAACCCAACTGTCGTTGTCGATTTCCCCTCACCCGCAGGTGTTGGATTAATCGCTGTAACTAAAATAACTTTGCCATCTTTTTCTTTCTCTAAACGCTTTTGTACATCAAGACGAATCTTCGCTTTATAATCTCCGTAAAGTTCAATATCCTCTTGATTAAGACCAAGCTTTTTCGCAATATCAATAATCTTTTCCATTTTGGCCTGTTGTGCAATCTTCAAATCAATATTTTCCATAAAACCCTCCAATAATATAATTACTATCAATTACTTATTATGACACATTTTATACGCACTTTCAACCTAAAACTAAAACGCTTTCAAAAGTAATGATTTAGAAAAAAACCTATGTATTGTATAATGAAAATAACCTACCCAAAGGAGGGCTATCATGCCTTATGATGTAGACATTAAGCCTAGTATCTTAAGCGGCACCTTAAAAGCACCCCCTTCAAAAAGCATGTTGCACCGTGCGATATTTTGTGCAGCCCTTGCGAAAGGGAAAACAAAAATCACTAATTATACCCCTAGCAACGACATCGAAGCCTCTTTAAACGTTGCAAAAGCATTAGGCGCAACCATCAAAATAAAACCAAACACTTTAATTATAGAAGGGTCTTCAGCACTATCTTCACCAAAAACACAAATTAATGTGCACGAATCTGCAACTACCTTAAGACTCGCAATTCCACTTTTTTGTTTACTCGGTAGCCCCACAACATTCCATGCTGAGGACACTTTAATAAAACGCCCCTTAGAAACCTATCAAACCCTTTTTCCAAATGCCATCACCATAACGAACAATACCATCACCATCAATCATAGCTTGAAACCAAATCGTTACTTATTAAAAAACACAACAAGCTCACAATTCATTAGCGGTTTACTTTTCGCCTTACCGCTACTTGAAAACGACAGTACTTTAATCGTCAAAAATCCGCCCTCAAAAGCCTATATTGATTTAACAATTCATGTTTTAAAACATTTCAACATTGATATCCAAGAAACCAAAAACGGCTATAAAATCCCAGGAAAACAAACCTATGTTGCTAAAGATATCACCATCGATGGTGATTACTCCCAAGCCGCCTTCTTTTTAGTCGCTGGTTTATTACATCCCTCAATAACAATTACAGACCTAAAAAGCAATAGCTTACAAGCTGACCAAAGACTACTTACGTTAATAACCAATGCCAAAGGCAACATTAAAATACGGGGAAATCGCATAACAACGAGAAAAAGCTTCTTACAAAAACAACAAATATCACTTGATCAATCTCCTGACTTAGGGCCGATACTCGCCTTACTCTTAAGCTTTGCAAATGGCAAATCTAAACTTAAAAACGCAAAGCGTTTAAAACTAAAAGAATCCAATCGTCTCGAAACCACCAAAACAGCACTCAACGCGCTTGGCGCAAACATCATATTAAAAAACGACACCTTAATCATCCACCCCATCACCACACTCATCGGTGACAAACATATTGCCTCAAACCAGGACCACCGCATTGCAATGACCATTGCCATCGCTGCAACATTGGCACTGAGACCAACACGCATTATCGATGCACACGTAGTTGATAAGTCCTATCCTACTTTCTTCAACGATCTTAAAACCTTAGGCGCAAACATCCGTATTATCAAAAGGAGTGCATAATATGAAGTCCTTATCATTAAACTTAGAAAACACCACTTATCCCATACACATTGGCGATACAGTTTTACATACCGTGTCTATCGATACCGAAAGAGACTATCTTTTACTCATCGATAACTATTTTAGTCAAGCAGAAATTACTAAGTTTAAGCGTCTCTTTCCAATTAAACACGTCATCTCTTTAGAAGCTGGTGAATCTTTAAAATCACTTACCAATTATCATCGCGTCATTCGTGAAATGTTAGCACATGACTTTACTAAAAATACAACAATTATAGCGGTTGGTGGAGGTACCGTTGGTGACTTTGCCGGATTTGTTGCTGCCACATTTCATCGCGGCATCCCTTACATCCAAATTCCGACTACCTTATTAGCGATGGTAGATGCCAGTATTGGTGGGAAAACCGCTTTAAATATCGACACTGTGAAAAACGTAATCGGTGTTTTCCACCATCCATCTATTGTTTACATAAATCCAAGCTATCTCAAGACCTTACCAACTCGACATCTTGCAAACGGCTTTGCAGAAATTATAAAAATCGCTATAATAAATGATAAAACACTATTTAACGCTTTAAATGAAAACACCTTAGCGATGGATGCCATCATCTACCAAGCATTAACAAACAAAAAACAAATAGTCGAGGCAGATTTTTTCGATACACATAAGCGTCAACTTTTAAATTTTGGTCATACCATCGGACACGCTTTAGAAAGCTATCACCACTTTAAATACTACCACGGCGAATGCATCGCTGTTGGCATGAAACAGATGGTAAAAAATACAGAACACGAAACTACGCTCACCGCATTACTCGAAAAATACAACTTAAACATCACCATTCCGTACGACAAAGAACACCTTTATGCTCTCATCAAACATGATAAAAAACTTCGCAAAAATCAACTGACACTAACGACGATCAAAACCATTGGTGAAGGAATTCTAAGCACCATCAATATTACTGATATAAAAAAATATCTTTAGGAGGTCTTACGATGAGCACTTTTGGAAAAGCAATACCGATTAGCTTGTTCGGTGAAAGTCATCAAGAGACAATAGGTATAACTATACACAATCTTCCCGCCGGCGTTGCTTTAGACTTAAACGCAATTCAAGCTGCCCTAAACCGCAGAAAACCAAAAATGCCCTACCACAGCGCAAGAAAAGAGCTCGATGCTTTTTCAATAGTATCTGGTTATTATAAAGATAAAACTACCGGCGCACCGCTTACTTTACTGATTCAAAACAAAGATATCGACAGTAACGCTTATAAAAACGACATTGCCAGACCGGGTCACGCCGATTACACAGCGCATATTAAGTATCGTGGCCATAATGACCCACGTGGTGGTGGACACTTCTCAGGGCGGTTAACCGCGCCATTGGTAGCTTTAGGAGAAATATCAAAACAAATCCTTGCGCATAAAGACATTGTTATCGGTTCCTTTATCAAACAAATTCACAAGCTCAAATCAACCACTTTAACCCCCAATAAAGAATCTATAAAAAACGCTTATTACAGCGATTTCCCTGTTTTAAACACCAAAGATAAAGATACTTTTATTACCCTAATAATGGAAACAAAAAAACAAGCGGATTCTGTTGGTGGAATTATAGAAACGCATATTTTAAATCTTCCCCCTGCACTGGGTGACCCTTACTTCGATGCCTTTGAAAGCTTACTATCTCATCTAATCTTTTCCATTCCAGCTGTTAAAGGGATTAGTTTTGGTGCTGGTTTCGAAATCGCATCGATGCTTGGCTCAGAAGCAAATGATCCGATCACCTACACCAAGGACAATACTGTACAGTTTGATAAAAATACAATGGGTGGTATTTTAGGCGGTTTAACAACCTCACAACCCGTATACTTTCAAACCGTGATAAAACCAACCCCATCTATCCAAAAAACACAAAACTCTATTCATCTTAATACACCCTCAAACACAACCTTCAAAGTCGAGGGTCGACATGACCCTTGTATCGTACCAAGAGTAACACATGTTATCAACGCACTTTCTTATTACACCGTCTTAGAACTAATGATCAGAAACGAGGGATATTCATGGATAAAATAAGCACCTTGCGCACAACAATAGACGCTTTAGATAAACAAATCATGACCCTTTTAGACCAAAGAATGGCAACCGCAATCTCTATTGGCGAAGCTAAACATAAAACACAACTAAATATCGAAGACAAAAACCGTGAAGCAACGATTTTTAAGGCTTGCGAGTCTTACACGCATAAAAAAGCACTTAAAGAAATCTATAAAACGATTATTCACACCAGTAAGTCCCTTCAAAGAGAGGAGTAGTTTTTATGTATGGTTTGCTTGGTAAAAACTTAGAACATAGTCTTTCAAAAGACATTCATGAGTTTCTTGGGACCGATGATTACGAACTTATCGAAACCGATGATCCCGCGACATTCATAAAACAGAAACAGTTTTCCGGTATAAACATAACCATGCCTTACAAACGTCAAGTCGTACAATATTGTGATGTTTTATCTGAAAGCGTTAAACGCACCAATGTTGCCAATACGATTGTAAATCGTAACGGGACACTATACGCTTACAACACAGATTATGAAGCCTTAGTTGAACTGTTTAAAAACCAGTTCATTGACACCAACGATAGCATCGCAATCATAGGAAATGGTGCAACAGCATCATCTGTTTGTGCTGCGTTAGAAACGCTAAACCATACAAACATTGTCCAATACGCGCGCAATCCCATCGCAAATCAAAAACCGATCACAGCGCTAGCTAAAACCCATCATGTCCTTATAAACACCACTCCTGTTGGCATGTTCCCTGCGAATGATGCTTTTGAAAACATCTGTTTTGAACAGCATAAAGATCTTAAACTTGTCTTTGATGTGGTATACAACCCCTTAAAAACCCATTTAATCCTGGCTGCTGAAAAAGCCCAAATAAATACACTGGTAGGACTGCCGATGCTTATTTTACAAGCGATTAAAAGCCATGTCTACTTCACCCAAAAAAATACAGCAAACCTACTTGCTGAATCATTGTATAAGTTTTTATTCTTAAAAACAGCGAACCTTGCTTTTATCGGATTGCCTTATTCAGGTAAGACAACCTATGCTAAAATAATGGGAAACCGCCTTAATAAGAGCTTTATTGATGTAGATATTTGTATCGAAAACAACACGAATATGTCTATTTCAGATTTCTTCAAAACCAAAGGCGAACCTGCTTTTAGAACTTTAGAATCAGAACAAACCATCGCCATCGCACAAAACATTGGGCAATCAATCGGTACCGGTGGTGGTATAATAAAAAATACAGAAGCCATGCACGCTTTAAAACAAAGCAGTATTATATTATACTTAGACTTATCCGATAGTTTACTCGAGGCCATTTATTATCACGGCAGACCTTTAGCAAAAGACAAAGTCTCATTACTTGAACTAAAAAAAGAACGCCACACACTCTATCAAAAATACGCAGATATTGTTATCCGCAAAAACACATTACAACACGACACAATCATGCATCAAATTGAGGTGAAAATTCATGCATATATTGATTATCAATGGTCCCAACTTAAACTTACTCGGTAGCCGAGAACCTTCTATTTACGGAAATAAATCCTATAAAGATTTAGAAAAATACCTTCATGAATGTGCTCAATCATTAGCGATCACTATTGAAATACATCAATCAAATCTCGAAGGTATCATCATAGATTTATTACACTACGCTAAACATAAAAACTTTCAAGCTGTTATTCTTAACGCGGCTGCATACAGCCACTATAGTTATGCAATATATGACGCTATTAAAGCGATAAACTTACCTGTAATTAACGTGCATCTAACCGATCCATCGAACCGCAGTGAAGCTTTTCGTAAAGTAGATGTTTTAAAGGCTGCCTCCCTTAAAACATTTAAAGGCGAAGGCTTTGAATCATATAAAAAAGCTTTAATCTATTGTAAAAAGGAAGTGAAGGCATGATTATAGCATTAAAAAAAGATGCCAAACTTAAAGATATAGACGCATTAACTGATGCACTACTCGAAGCTGATTTCACCTTTGAAACCGTACAAGGCCAGCACTATACAGTTTTGCATATTCTTGGGGATACCACCGCATTCGATGGAAAAAAACTATATGCTTATGATTGTGTAGACCGCATCATCAATATTCAAGAACCCTTCATTCGTGCGCACAAAAAAAACCATCCCAACAAAACAATTATTACAATCGGTGATGTCGCTTTTGGTAGTAATACCCCCGTTATCATCGCAGGGCCATGTAGTGTTGAAAATCACTCACAAATCATGGCAATAGCAAAAGCTGTTAAAGCTTCTGGCGCAAACATATTACGCGGTGGCGCCTATAAGCCTCGAACCAGCCCTTATGCTTTTCAAGGTTTGAAAGAAGAAGGATTACAACTACTGCATGATGCCGCCAAAACATACAACTTAAAAACCATAAGTGAAATCGTTGCTAAAGAAGACTTACCTTATTTTGATAAATACATTGATATTATTCAAGTTGGTGCGAGAAACATGCAAAATTTTGACTTATTAAAAGCTTTAGGAAAAGCGAAACAACCAATACTGCTTAAACGCGGTTTCGGGAATACCATAGAAGAATGGTTGATGAGCGCTGAATACATCATGAATCACGGAAATAATAACGTCATCTTATGTGAGCGTGGCATACGCACATTTGAAGGTTATACTCGAACTACATTAGACATTTCAAGCATCCTTGCAGTCAAGCAGTTAAGCCATCTTCCAGTTATTGTCGACCCTTCTCATGCGGCTGGGCGCTGGGAACTCGTAGAAGGACTTTCTAAAGCGGGCATCGCCGCAGGTGCTGACGGTTTAATGATAGAAGTCCATAACGCTCCAAAAAGAGCATTAAGCGATGGTGCACAATCCTTAAAACTCGATAAATTTCAAACCCTCATGAATGATTTAACCGCTTTAATGACTGCCATAAAAAAAACGTAAGTTCAAACGAACTTACGTTTTATTATTTGAAAAAGCTTTCGCGAATAATCGTTTGCTTGCGATCAGGGCCTACCGAAACAATACTTGCTGAAACACCTACCAAATCTTCAATTTTTTCAATATATTGCCGCGCATTGCCTGGCAGTTTATCATAAGAAGTAACACCACTAATATCTTCACTAAACCCATCTAGCTCAATATAAACAGGTTCACAGCGTTCATACACTTTAATCGAAGCAGGTACATAATCTATCATATCCCCATCTAACTTATACGCTACACAAATCTTCAATGGATGCACCCCTTTTAATACATCGAGCAACATCACTGCTAAACTACTAAGCCCGTTCGTGCGCAATGCATGTCGCAATACGACAGTGTCAATCCAACCAATACGTCTAGGGCGTCCTGTTGTAGTTCCAAACTCATTGCCTTGTGTCCTAATTTGATCGGCTAAAGCACCTGTGAATTCCGTTGCAAATACACCGCCACCGACACGTGTTGTATACGCTTTACTGACCCCAACAACGGTTTGTATACTTTTAGGTGAAATCCCGGTATTTAGCGCTACACTTGCTGCGGTAGGGGAACTACTTGTGACATATGGATACGTTCCGTGATCGGTACATAACATTGTCCCTTGTGCTCCCTCAAACAAAACTTTTTTATCTGCGGCAATCGCATCGTATAAAATACGTGCAGTATCTTGAACATATGGCTTTAATCGCAATTGATAAGGTTTATACCGTTTTAGTAATGCATCTTTATCTATCGTTTCTTCTCCAAACGTTTTTAATAGTACATTAACATACGGTAAATGTTGATCAAGGTGTTCAGAAAACGCAACCTCATCAACAAAGTCACACATTCGTAACCCTTGTCTTGAGGCCTTTTCCATATAGGCTGGCCCAATACCTTTAGCGGTCGTCCCAACGCGCTTCTCATCACTGCGTAACGCTTCAAACAGCTTATCCATTGTTTGATGATACGATAAAATAACATGGGCACGGTTTGATACCATAATCGACTTTGTAGAAACATTCGCTTTCTCTAACATATCCATCTCTTCAAACAACGCCAATGGATTAATAACCATGCCATTGCCTAAAATATTTATCGTTGATTCATTAAATACCCCCGATGGAATTAAATGTAACGCGAATTTCTTCCCATCGAACTTAATCGTGTGACCCGCATTATTTCCGCCTTGATACCGAACAACAACTTCAGCATTAGCAGCCAAATAATCTGTAACTTTTCCCTTACCTTCATCGCCCCACTGGGTTCCTACAACCGTAACTGTATGCATCCTATTCCTCCATATATTAAATCCATTTAATTACCTATAAATGAAAAAAGTACCAACAAAATATAAATATCTTGTGGTTTGGTACATAACATTTTAACCAACTCAAGTGTACCAAAAGCACCTAGTACTGTCAATGCGAATTTATTTGTGCCTATAAAAAGACGCAGATTAAAGCTGCGTCTAAATACTTTCGAGAATCTCTACTAGATACGCTAAAAAGTGTCTGTTTAATTTATGTTTTTCAATGGTTATAGACAACTTATTACGTTTATATGATAGATGAATAAATTGGCTTAATGCATTCACTTGTGCAAACAGTCTTTCTCCATTAATATTTTGAGAGTGCGACTCTGAGAACACTGCTTGAAATGACTGATCTTTATCAAACACTCTTTCAATACCCTTTTCATACGCTAAATTTTCATACAACTTCTCTAGCATATAAATATTTAATGCATTAGGCACTTTTCCAAAGCGATCGGTCAACTCTTCTTTCAATAAAATATAGTCATTACTTGAAGTCAAACTGCGAATGCGTTTATGCATTTCTAAACGTAAGCTATCCTCAGAAATATACGCTTTGTCAATCGTTTTATCGATTTCAATTTTATATTTTTGCTTATGTTTTTCCGTTTCAATCGGGTCTTGCGCTTTTATCGATTTATTCTTATCAATTTCTTCTCTTAACATTTCTAAAAATAAGTCGATTCCAACACTATCAATAAAGCCAGACTGCTCCGTTCCTAAAATATCTCCAGCACCACGAATCGCAAGATCACGCATGGCAATCTTATATCCGCTTCCTAGTTCTGTAAACTCTTTAATGACTTGTAGTCTTTTAACAGCTTCTTCAGAAAGCTGTTTATTCTTTTGATACATTAAATAACTATAGGCAATACGATCACTACGACCAACGCGTCCACGAATTTGATACAATTGCGATAATCCTAGTTTATCTGCGTCGTGGATTAACAATGTATTAGCGTTTGGTATATCAATTCCAGTTTCAATAATCGTTGTTGAAACCAAAACATCAAACTTATGATCTAAAAAATCTTCCATAACCATCTCAAGTTTTACACGACTCATTTTCCCATGAGCATATTCTATCCGAGCATCTGGAATAAGTTGCGCTAGCTTAGTTTGAATATTTTGAATGGTATCTACTCTATTATAAAGGTAAAACACTTGTCCGTGTCTTGCTAACTCACGCTCGACAGCATCTTTAATAACATGGTCACTGCGTTTCAAAACATACGTTTGAATCGGCAAGCGGTTTTTCGGTGGCGTTTCAAGTAAACTCATTTGTTTAACACCCGTCATCGCCATTTGTAGAGTTCTAGGTATTGGTGTCGCACTAAGGCTTATTACATCAATATGTTTTTTAAGCTGCTTTATTTTTTCTTTATGTTCCACACCAAACCGTTGTTCTTCATCGATAATCAATAGCCCTAAATCTTTATATTCTATATCTTTAGATAATAGTCGATGGGTGCCTAAAACTATGTCCACTTTACCTTCTTTTAACCGCTTTAACGTTCTTTTTTGCATCGCAGGTGTAACAAAGCGGTTTAACAAAGCACATTCAACCCCGTGTTTTTCAAGCCTATTTTTAAATGTTATGTAATGTTGTCTCGATAAAACGGTTGTTGGTGCTAAATAAGCAACTTGTTTATTATCAAGTGTCGCTTTAAACGCTGCACGCAAAGCGACTTCGGTCTTACCGTACCCAACATCACCACAGATTAACCGATCCATTGGACGCGCGGCTTCCATATCTTTCTTAACGTCTTCAATAGCACGAAGTTGGTCTTCTGTTTCTTCAAAATGAAAATCCGCTTCAAAAGTATCTGAAAGATTACTGTCTTCACTAAATGCAAACCCTGTAATTTTTTCTCGTTCTGCATACAGCTTGATTAAGTCGTCCGCAATATCTTTTGCTTTTTTTCGAACGCGAGATTTCGTTTTAGCCCATTCCGCACTCCCTAGTTTATTTAGTTTGGGGTGAACCCCTTCATGTGCGGTATATTTTTGAATTAAATGAATATTTTCTATTGGAATATATAAGGTGTCTTCTCCTTTATACTGAATAACAATATAATCGTTTGTTCTACCAGATAACTCCATTGTTTTAATCTCTAAAAACCGACCAATACCATGATCGTAGTGAACAATATAATCGCCTTTTTCTAGCTGTTTAACATGGGATACTTTTTGGCCCTCTTTAAACACGCTCCGATACTTTGTTTTAGGTTTTTCAGTAGTCCTAAAAATGGCTCGGTCATTTAAAACGATTAAGTTCGTATCAAACCACTCAAAAGATAATGGATTATCGCTTTCTAAAACATTAATACGCTTATTAAACAACGCGTCTTGATGTCGAACCCATTTAACATCGACTTTATCTTCTAATTGTTCAGTAATGTTTTTTAAACGTTCTTTGCTTTTAGAAGTTATTAGTACGGTTGTAAAACCATCATACTTTTGCAAATCCTTAAAAAGTTGATGAAAGTTATTGTCATAAAAAGGTGTTTCTTTCGCTCGTACTTTAATAGTATCTTTACGACTTCGCGTCATCTCTAGCCCGTTTAAAGTGACCGTTTTGTGTCTAAAGATACGGTTAATGTCTTTAATAAAATTAAAATTTAATTTAGGATATTCATCTAATTCCATGGTCCATTCGCGTAAGTCATCCACAATAGTTTCATACGCTTCATTAACTTTGTTTTCTCGAACAAAAACAACGACTGGTTCATTAAAGTAGTCACTTATCGTTTCGAGTTGATCTTCTGAAAACGTCATATATCGTGCGAGTTGATCGAGCGACTCATGATTTTTTAATGCTTCTAGTTCATCGTTAACCCGTTTAATCGTTTCTTCACTAAAACTTTCATTTTCTGCTTTAGCTTTGACGCGTGTTTCAAGTTTTTGATATTGCGCATCATCGAAGAAGAACTCACTGCGTGGAAACATTGTAAAGGCTTCAATTTTTTCTTTTGAACGTTGTGTTTGAATATCAAAATAACGAATTGAATCTATTTCCGTATCAAATAAATCAATTCTTATCGGTTGGTTCTGTCCTGTGAGAAACACATCAAAAATACTTCCCCTTTGTGCGAACTCACCCATGCCCTCAACGGTAGATACATTTTTGTATCCATATTGAACAAGGGCGTGTTTCAACTTCGTTATATCGATATCTTCGCCAACGCGATATTTTTTTTGTGCTTTTTCATACCGCTTTTTAGGTAACATTTGTTTCACAAAACCAGTTGGGTGTGTGACTAAAATATTCGGTGTTTTATTGATTAATTGTTCAATCGTATGTAACCGTTCCATCTTTAAATCTTCGCTCATCGCTAACATTTCTGTTGTAATAAACTCATCTTGAGGAAAAAACAATACTTCTTGGCTTTTATGATTTAATAAGTCATATAGTTTTTGCGCATGATAAAGGTTGTGATGCACCACAACAATTGGGCGTTTTGAGAGTGTTTGAAGCATTTCAATAAGCACAACATTAAGTGCTTCGAATGTATCGTTCAACTCAATACGATCAGTCGTTTCTATTTGTTTTTTAACTTGTTTATAAAAGTCTGTTGTTTGAATAAATTTTGACAATATATCCACAGTTTTCACACGCCTTTTGGGCGAACCACCATTATGAGGGGGTTCGCCTATTTTCTTATTATATTGTACCACATATTTACTAATCCCATAGAAAAACCCTTCTAAAAAGGGTTTTAATTATATCTATTCATTATGTTTGTAAAGGTAACATCATTAATAAAATCTTCAATCACAGACACCGTGCGTTCTACAGATTTTTTAACCTCTGGGATTTCTGCTTTGCGAAACTTACTTAATACATAGTTCTTAACTTCAATCTCAGGATGTTTTCCAATCCCAAATTTTACCCGCTTAATGTCTGCATTATTAAGAGAGCTAAAAATTGAACGTAATCCTTTATGCCCCCCATCGCTACCTTGATAGCGTAAGCGTAACTTCGAAAGCGGCAGGTCTAAATCATCATGAATAATCAAAATGTCATCATCATCAATATTAAAATATTCGGTACATGCTCTAACTGACAATCCTGATAAATTCATATATGTATGTGGTTTTAATAAAATATACTCTGTTGTTTTACAAAACTCACCTTGAAACTTCTTATCAAAAGAAAACTTCTGTCCGTGTTTACTTGCGTAAGCATCTAAACATATAAATCCAACATTATGTTTAGTGTCTCGATATTTTCTTCCAGGATTTCCTAACCCCACTATAAGTTTCATACTAACGTTTTTTCGGTTTTATAACCAAGTACCGTTTAGGATGATTACCTTCAGACGTTGTCGAGACATCCCGCCATTCAGATAATTTCGTATGAATGATGCGACGTTCATAGGCATTCATTGGCTCTAGCTTTGCAGAAATTTTTGTACGCGCCACTTCTTTAGCCGTTTTTGTTGCTAATATTTCAAGTTGTTTTTTACGGTTTTCTTTATATCCGCCGATATCGACTAACACCATGACGTGTTTCTCTGTAAATATGTTCAAGATGTTTCGCATATAAAACTGTAATCCTTCTAATGTCTTTCCATTTTTACCAATTAAAACAGGGTTTTCATCTGTTTCAATTTGATAACTAATTTCTTCTGCATTTTCGTTAATTTTAACGGTTGCTTTAATCTCCATATTTTCAAACAATGTTTCTAATAATTGTTGTCCATATGTCGCAATATCAACATTCACAACGCCAGTAACAGTATATGATCTTTTAAGGCCTAATAATGCTTTTTTTTCAGTAACCTCAAAATCTATATAATTTTCAGCGACACGCAATGTTTCAACGATCGATGTTTTCGCTGCTTCTAATGTTTTCGTTTCAACAGTAATTTTTTTCATATTTAGTCCCCCTATATACGAGATTTTCTTTCCTCAAGTCGTTGAATCATTTGCTTTCGGTTAATATGTGTTTGAACGAACTGAAATAAGTTACCAATAATCCAATAAAATGCAATCCCAAGGTTTGTATATGCAATTATAACTAGCATAAACACCATAAAATACGACATGTATTTCATTGTTTTTTCTGATTGTTCTTGTTGCGCGGTTCGGTATTTTTTGTTTTGTAAGATATCTGGTTTTGTCATTGCGTAACGTTGGTAGAAAAACATCGTCAAACCAACAATAATCGCGAAAAAGAGAAACGGCCAGTTATGTGAAAACGCTGACAAATCATAAAAACTGCCTTTTGGTTCTGCTTTGAAATCAAAGATTAAAAAATTAAAATTCAAACTGTCAAAGCGTTCTGTTAAAGGAATTCTTCTTACCGTTTGATACATAGCAATAAATATCGGCATTTGCAGTAATGGTAATAAACACCCAAGTGGATTAATCCCATATTCTTTATAAACTGCCATCATCTCTTGTTGTTGAGCTCTTTGGCTAGCTTGGTCCGTTTTACCTTGGTATTTTTGCTTTACTTTTTCCATATCTGGTTGTGCTATTTGCATGTTAGCACTTAAGTTATTTGTTTTCGCATAAATTGGCCACCCAAGTACACGAATTAAAACAGTAATCACTAATAACCCAATAACATAATACCCGCCTGCCAGGTTACTAACAAAATAAATCAAGTCGGCAATTCGGCGAACAATCCACTGTACCCAAGTAAATCCTCCATCAGCATCTAATGGTTGTGTATAGTGTGTCGTATTACACCCTGATAATACAAATACGACCCCTAGTACTAAAAATAATAATAATATCTTCCTCGAATTTTTCATATTTATACACCTCATCGTATAGATAGTTTTGTTAGTGCTTTTTCAAGCACTTGTTTTAATGACTCAAAATCTAGAGCTTTAGCTGCAGGATGAATAACAACAAAAAAATCATCAGTTTGCTTTATCGTCTGTTGCGAAACAATCATTCGGATTCGTCTTTTCATTTTATTGCGCTCAACAGCATTCCCATATTTTTTAGGAACACTCACAGCAAAACGAAAATGACGGTTGTCATGGTTTTCTTTTTTAAATACTTTCAAATGTTTGTTTCGCACCACCGAACCATTTTGCATAACATGTTCGATTTCAGTTGCCTTTTTTATCCTAAAAGCCTTTTTCATTACCGCTCATCTCCTTTTACTTAAAACTAAAAAACACCTGAAAAAACAATCTTTTTTTCAGGTGTTTACAGGTTAATATAAAGATTTAGGTTTAAGCGGTTAATGATTTACGTCCTCGTTTTCTTCTACGAGCCAAAATTTTTCTTCCGTCCGGTGAAGACATACGTTCACGGAATCCATGTTTCTTTGCTTTTTTTCGTGTGTTTGGTTGATATGTTCTTTTCATGATCAACACCTCCAATTCATTTGTGAAAAACCATGCTTAACAATTATATATAATATTTCCTACTCTGTCAACACGAACCACAACTTTTTTATTTTTATAAATTTTATAAATTAGTTATCCACATATAAATATCGCTTAAGTGTGTTATTTCAACATTTTACATTGTGGAAAAGTGGAAATGGGGATATCTTGGTTTTGTGGAAATGGGGATATCTTTTTAAACGTCTTTGTTAAGGTTTAATGTTATACTGAAATGAAGGTAGAAAACATTTTGTTTATAAAAGTTATCCACATTTTATGTCGATAAATATTTGTTTTTTTTCCCCATTTTATATGCTAAACTTATAATGAAATTTGGGGTGATTACATGCAAGAACATCTAGATGTGTGGCAAGAAATTAAAGCACAATTGTCACTAACATATGAGGAAGAGTCTTATCAGGAGACAATTGACGCGATTGACTCTATTTTTAAAGTGAAAAACAACTATATTTATCTAATCGTAGAAAATGAGTTCGTTAAGAAACGTATTGAACTAGTCTACTTAAAGAAAATGAATCGTTTGCTCGAAAACTATGTTTCCGAGCCTTTTCAATATAGATTGATTACACAAGATCAAGCAGAAAACGAACTGAGTGACCAGAAAAACTACACACCTTCTGCTCCAGAAGAAGATTTTGGGAAACCAAGCTTTGGAACTAACTTAAATTTAAGCTATACTTTTGAGAATTTTGTCGTTGGTAACTCAAACCGTTTAGCCTACACTTCCGCTATTAAAGTTGCGGATCAACCTGGTGTTGTTGCAAATCCATTATATATTTTTGGAGATGTGGGATTAGGTAAAACCCACCTTATGCAGTGTGTTGGTAATTATATCTTAGAAAGTGATATTCACAAAAAGGTTTTATATATAAAAGCTGATCAATTTGTTGAAGAGTATGTTCGTTTAGCAAGTAAACGAAAGTTCGATGAGTTTCATAGTAAGTTTAGAGAAATTGATGTTTTGCTTGTTGATGATATTCAGTTTTTAGCAAAAAAAGAAAAATCTCAACAAGAATTCTTTAAACTCTTTGAAGTGTTATTTAATCAACAAAAACAAATTGTTATCACTTCTGATCGCTCTGCTAGTGACTTGAAGGATGTTATGTCTCGTTTAACATCACGGTTCCTATGGGGGGTCACTGTCGATATTAACCGTCCAGATCTCGATCATCGGATTCGGATTTTAGAGAAGAAAATGATGGCTGAAACCAGTGATAAAGATCTCATTCCACACAAAGTTATCGAATATATTGCAAGTGTTTTTGATAATAATGTTCGGGAGTTAGAAGGGGCTTTAAAACGGGTTTTGTTTTACTGCACTGCTTTCGATTACGAGTTTACTGTTAAAAACGCAGAAATTGCTTTAGAAAGTCTTGTTAAACCTAAAAAGAATCATAAAGATTTTTTGAAATCAAAAATCAATAATGTTTTAAGTGTTGTTAGTGATTATTTTAATATTTCAACCAGCGACCTCGTTTCTAAAAAGCGAACACGCAATTACTTATATCCAAGGCAAATATCAATGTATTTAATTAAAAATATTTACGATATTCCTTATAAAAAAATAGGCGGATATTTCAGTAATAGAGACCATTCTACGGTAATGCACTCTGTCGAAAAAATAACAAACGAAATGACAACAGATAAAAACATTCAAATCGATGTGGAGAAGTTATCGATAAAATGTGGAGAAAACTAAAACAAAAAACACGATTTTTAGCTATAATATGGTATAATTAACTAGATAGGTTGTTGTTTCCACATTTCCACACAACACTTATAACTAATAATAAAAAACATAATAATAATTAAGAGGTGGTTCTATGCGTTTCGAAATGAATAAAGATAAACTTCTTTACCATTTAATTATTGCTCAAAAAGCTTTATCAAACAAAACACCTAACCCAGCTTTACAAGGAATAAAACTTGATGTAACAAAAGATCATATTTTATTAACTACAAGTAATTCTGACATTTCTATTAATATTCGATTAGAAGACAGTAGTTTAAAAGTTGAAGAAGAAGGTTCTGTTTTAATTCCAGGTAAATATTTTATCGAAATTGTTCGTAAGTTAGATGGACAAACTGTAGAAATGTCTTACTTAGAAGATAATTTATTGCGTATTGAAGCGGATCACTCTGACATTACATTAAATGTTTTAGAGTTAGATGATTATCCAAATTTAGTTTTCAAAGAAAAAGATGATTTCATAAAAATTAACGTCCGCACTTTGAAAACCATTATTCGTCAAACTGCTTTTGCAACTTCAACAATAGAAAACCGTCCAATCTTAACAGGAGTCAATTTTAAAATTGATGGAAACACCCTTACAAGTGTCGCAACAGACTCTTATCGTTTAAGCCAAAAAACCATAGAGTTAGAAGATAGTTACGATGCTATGCAAGTGATTATTCCAGGTAAAAGCTTAGAAGAATTAATGAAGATTCTTGAAAATAATCAAGAGAACGTTGAAATACATTTTGATCAATCACGTGTTTTATTTAAATATAACAACGTATTGTTCTTATCTAGATTGTTAGAAGGTAATTATCCTGAAACATCTAAACTGGTTCCACAAGAATTTCCGGTAAAGATTAAATTTAACAAAGAATCTTTACTTACCGCTATCGAACGGGCGAGTTTATTATCAAGTAAAGATGGACATAACGCCATTGTAAAACTAAATTTAAGACAAGACGATACTGTTGAGATTTCTTCTAATTCACCAGAAATTGGGCGTGTCCTCGAAGAAGTTTATCCGGTTGATGAGGTTGTTGGATCACCTATAAAAATTGCTTTCAGCTCAAAATATATCCTTGAAGCGTTGAAAGTTTTTGCATCGAGTGAAGTTACTGTAAGTTTCACAGGAGAAATCCGTCCATTTATTATTACTGGAGAATATGATAACCAAATGTTACAGCTAATTTTACCTGTTAAAACAGATTAAATTCATGAAGGCTCGCAAGAGCCTTTTTTTATTACTTAAGTTTAGGGGAATAGCTTGTCTATTACTTACATATATAATATAATATATATAA
>SKIY01000034.1 GCA_007116205.1 Candidatus Izemoplasma sp.
TAGCTTGGTGACAGCGAGTTTATATGTTATTAATAAAGCGCCCGATGTTGCAATTGCTGAGGTGGCGATTGGGAGTGCTATTATCCCGCTAATTTATGTTATAAGTATTTCCCGACAGCGTGAATTTATTGTACTTGATAAAGCGATGGATGATTTTATTATCCATGATGATGCTTTTACTGGGGTTGGCTATATCTTTTTGAAACGGTTTACGGATTTTTATCATTTGGAGTTAAATATTAGTAATGATGTTAGACTTTGTTCTTTAGGCGCAGGACGGGATCAGTTGTTGTGTGAGGAGACGAATGTCGATTTAATCATTTCTAAAGATGAAGAGACGGGTAAGTATATATTGAAGGGAAAAGAATCAAGTATATTAATGAACAAACTCAAACAAATGGCGAAAGATTATGATACGATTGAGGTTGTGACATTTAAGGATCGTGATTTCGGTGATTAGAAACGGATTCTTAATATTATTGTTGTTAACGCTTTTTTCGGTCTTTTATTTCTCCCTTCAAGACCTTGCTGAATTTGGGAAAAACAGTGCACAGTATTTTTTAGACCACGGGTTAGAAGAAACGGGTTCTAATAACTTAGTTACGAGTATTTTGTTGGATTACCGATTGTTTGATAGTTTATTTGAAGCAGGGATTTTGTTAATTGCGGTTTCAGGGATTATTTGGATTAGCAAGCATGAAATTGAAGAGAAAAACGCGGAGTTTATGATTGATAAATTTAAAACACCAGACTTGTTTGTAACGTTTAGTCGTTTGGTTTATCCGTTGATGTTGGCATTTGGGTTTTATATTATTATCAATGGACATGTCTCACCAGGTGGTGGGTTTCAAGGTGGTGCGATTGTCGCGACAGCGATTTTGATTCTTTATTATATTGATGCTGAAAAAGAAACGAATATTAAAATGATTGTAACGATTGAGAAGTATTTGTATTTAACGATTTTGGTTATTGCGTCGTTGAGTTTCTTTACAAGGGGCACATTTTTTACCAATATTTTTGATCCGAACACGTTTGATACGGGAACGCAGTCTATTTATTTGATTGTTTTAAATGTGTTGGTTGGGTTTAAGGTTGCTTTAGGGCTTTGGACAATCTTTACTGCATTTTTAAAGGAGGGAAGATAATGGATCCTTTATTGACGTTTATTGTAATTTTGGTTGGGATGTATGGTCTTTCCACCAGTAAGAATATTATTAAAAGTGTCTTTAGTGTTACGATTATGGAATCAGGTGTTATTTTGCTGTTTTTAAATTTAGGAAATTTAGAAGGTGGCAGTATTCCGATTATTACGCAAGCATCTGAAATTATTGCTGACCCTTTACCACAAGCGTTAATGATTACGACGATTGTTATTGGGTCGACAGTAACGGCGCTTGCTTTGATGCTTTGTATTAAAGTATTCCACCACTACGGTACGGTTGAGTGGCGCGAAATCTTACGTAGAGGTGGTGGTAAATAATGCTTTTTGTACCAGTGTATATTATTTTTATTCCGATTTTCACGGCACTGGTCATTTACCTGTTTAAAAACCGATATATTAATTATTTAGCGTTATTGGCGCAAGCTGCGATTACTGTGTTGCTGGTGCTTTATCACTACACGTATAAAGGCAATTATGGTGATACGCTTTTTTGGTTTGGCGATTGGCAAACGATAGGAATCAGTTTGGTGAATGATGAGATTAGTGAATCGTTTTTATTTTTGAGTGTATTCAGTTGGTGGATGGTGCTGATATACACGTTTGAAAAAGGGAAGACGGACCATAATTTTTTATTCTTTTTGATGTTTTTACAAGGGGTCTTTTTGGGGCTTTTACAGTCGAATGATCTTTTTAATATGTTTGTTTTTATGGAACTGACAACGATTATTGTGACGATTCTTATTGCGTATAAAAAAGCAGGGGATTCGTTTCGCGCTGGGATTTATTATTTGTTGTTAAATACCAGTGGTGTGTTAATGTTTTTGATTGGGATTATTTTGTTATACAATACGTTTGGAACGATTAATGTAGAGCAGATTGGTTCTTTAATTCATCTTTATGGTGAGGAGACGGTCATTCGGTTCTCATATGTTTTGATGATGGGTGGTATTGCGGTTAAGAGTGCTTTATTTCCTGTTTTCACATGGTTACCTAGAGCGCACGGGGTTGCAGCAAGTGCCATTAGTGCGCTGTTGAGTGGGCTCGTTGTTAAGGGTGGTTTGTATTTATTTATTCGTATTAATGGGATGTATGCCGGTGCCGCGATTGATTATACCGAGTTTTTTTATTGGGTTGGTGCAATCACGGCGGTAGTTGGGGTAATGTTTGCCCTTAGTCAAAAGGATATCAAACAAGTGTTGGCCTATCATACGATCAGTCAGATTGGGATTGTTATGATGGGGCTGTCGAGTTTACATGATACGGCGATGTTTTATGGCGGATTCTTACATATTTTCAACCATGCGCTCTTTAAAAGCTTACTGTTCTTAGGTGCTGGAATTATTATTAAAGCGTATAAGACGAAAAAAGTCGGGGAAATACGTGGGGTTATGCGAGCGATGCCTGTTGTCAGTGTGTTTATGATTATTGGGATGTTATCGATTACCGGGGCACCGTTTTTTTTTTGGTTTATTTCGAAATCGATTATCAAATATGGGATTATGGATTCGGGTATTAAATATTGGATATTGTTTGTGGTAAATATTGGAACGGCGACGTCGTTTATTAAACTAAGTCAAATTTTCTTTGGTCAAAAACGCATGACGATTCGTTTGAAACGTTTACCGCAACGGATCACGCTGATGACACTTGCGTTTGCGTGTGTTGCGCTGGGAAATTTTTATATTCAAATTGGTGAGGGATTCTTTGGATTGCCACTGCAAGAAGTCACGGTTGCGGATTGGGCAGCACTGTTTGATTACGCTTTAGCGTTATCGATTGGACTGGCTTTTTATAAGCTGGTGATCGAACCTGATTATAAACCGGTACGCTACATACGTAATTTTCAGATGTCTTTTGAAACTGCGAATTATTTGTTTGTCGTGTTCTTAGTGGTTATGACTGTATATTTTGTGGTTCTTTAACACCGTTTAAAACGGTGTTTTTTCTTTTTATTTAAAAAATAATGGTATAATAAGTTAAAGGTGGAGGTGTTTTTATGCATACAGCAGAAGAGACAGTGCTTTCAACAAAGACGTCACGCTGGATGGCGTTTGGGTTTTTAGGGTCAAAGTTCATGCTCGGACTTTTGCTTGTTGTGGTGGCTTCAGGGATTGGGCAGTTTATTGAAGAACCAGTGAAGTATTTATTTTATGCGTCTGCAGGGCTTTATGTTATGCTATTTTTAGCACGCTTGTTTGGGATGAAAAAAGAATATGCTGAGTTAACGAATCAACGGGTTATTGTCAAGCGTAGACTCGGCTCTAGCAGAAGAAAAATTATTGTACCGTTAAATCATGTGGCAGTATTTGAGGTACAACAAGGGAGTACGGGGCGCAAGCTTAAGTTTGGATCGGTCATTATTTATACCACGGGTAATCATAAAATTGAACTTGAAAGTATGGCTAAAATTGAAGATTTACAAGAAGGATTACACGCACAGCTTACGAATCATTGGCAACTAAAAAAATAAAGCGGTTAACCGCTTTTTTTTTGCAGAAAAAAAGCAAAGCTTGCGCTTTGCTTAACGGTATTTTTTAGAACGTCTTGGACTTTGTTTAAATTCGATTTCATATTTTTGTAACAGTTCTTTAAACTGATTGGTAATTTTTGAAGAATCACTGCTTTGCGATTGATCGATTCTAGTCCCAATTTCATAATAGGTTTTTCCGCGATGGGAAATGCGATCAAAATATACCTTTTGGTTGAGGTACATCGCGTAAACACGATTGACTTTAATCATATTCACAAGTTTTACATCATTGCCATGAACGGAAGAGAGTTCGGCGATTTCACCTTGAGGTAATACGTTGTTATAGGCGAGTAAACGCATCTCTTTTTCATCGATTTGTTCGTAATACTCTAAGTAGGTATCTTTTTCAATCGTTGGTATTTTTAAGGTGAGATGATAACTAATATCATTCTCTTTAACGACGGTTCTAAGCCGTAATGTGATGTTTTTCTTCATTAGGCTTTCATCTTTTGTATCAAAGTAATAATTGTAATGAAAGTCTTTTCTATCACTGAACTCGACCATTAAATAATCCATGATGGCATGGCAGTCAGTTTTTGATAATTCATGACGCAATTCTTTATCTAATATACGTTTTTTTTGTACCATGTTTTATCCCTCCGTATGTTTATATCCCTATTATACAACACTTTGACCGATATGTGAAAGTAAGACATGAAAAGATTCATGTTCTTTAAAAAATATGGTACAATAGTTTTGGTTGAAAGGGGAGATGACATTGGAAAACATGCATTTTTCACATCGGCAACTTGATTCTGGTGATTCTTGGGAGACCGTGCTTTATGAAACAGGACAAGAGGCGTATGCGGCAAAGATGATCAATGCACTGTATTTAAAAGATGTTGTTGAAGTAGTTAATATTCATGAGGATAAGCTTGTTATTAACGAAGATACAGTATTATGGCATGCAACACCGAGCGAACATGTTAGAAAAAATGTTATTTGTTATACGGAAGTTAAAAAACCATTTCCATATTTTAAAAAACGAATCAAACATGCGTTCTTATTTGGCGCACAAACGTACCACGATCACATTACTTTATTAAAAACGATTACAAAGTTTACTTTAGAAGCGAACACCAATAAGAAGCTTTACGATCCTAAATTAATGCGTGAATGGTTTCTAAAACAAGCACAAACTTATAAGGCCACTTAGGTGGTCTTTTTTGTTTACAAAGTCGATAATTGTTCCTTTAAGTGGGTAATTATAAAAAAGGGGGTTTGGCTTGTAGTATTGTCAAAATACCATAAACTATAGATGGTAAAAGGAGGTGCATTATGCCAGTTATACAAATGCATGATACGGTATACAATATTGTTAAAACTTATCCATTGGTTAAAGATATTATGGTAGAATTGGGCTTTAGTAAAATTACGAAAAAAGTTGTTTTGGAGTCCGTAGGCAGAGTGATGACTTTGCATAAAGGGTTACAAATGCATCACCAAGATATCGCAATGGTACGCACGATATTTGCTAAATATAATTTTACATTGGAGGACAATCATGAGTGAATTACTAAACAATACAAAAGAAAAGCGTCAAACAATATTAAAAGGACTTATCAAAGACTTACATGATGGTAAAGACCCTGAATTGGTAAAAAAAGCTTTTAAAGAACATTTTGAAAGTGTTTCTACACAAGAAATTTCAGAGATGGAACAAGCACTTATTAAAGAAGAGTTACCGATTGAAGAGGTGCAACGTTTATGCGATGTCCATGCTTCTATTTTTGGAGGGAGTGTTTCTGACATTCATAAAGATGACTTATCAGAAACACCAGGACATCCGCTGAATGTACTGAAAACAGAAAATCAACGCATTGAAACAGTGATTGAAGCGGAGATTTATCCATATTTAGAGCAAGTTGGGAATACCGCTTTACTGATGTTGCGGGTAGGGTTTGATCGCTTACAAGAAATCGATAAACACTATACAAGAAAGGAACAGTTGTTTTTTCCTTATTTAGAGAAAAAAGGAATAACTGGACCACCACAAGTGATGTGGGGGGTTGATGATGAAATCCGCCGTGAGATGAAGTCCGTAAGGACCCGACTTGATGACCCAACCATTCAAGTAGAAGCTATAAAAGAGGCCGTTTTAGCAATTACAAAAAAGATTGTCGATATGGTTTTTAAAGAAAATACGATTTTAATACCTTTACTTGCGGATACGTTAAATTTATATAACTTTATAAAAATAGCTGAAGCAAGTGATGAAATCGGGTATTTTCTTGAAAAACCAGCTGTGATGTGGCATGTAGAATCAACGGACTCTGAAA
>SKIY01000112.1 GCA_007116205.1 Candidatus Izemoplasma sp.
GATCATCCTGAAAAGTTTTTAATCAGTGAAATGATCCGCGAGAAAGTGCTTCGGCTTACGCAAGAGGAAGTTCCGCACGGGGTGATGGTTTTGATAGATTCAATGAAAATGGATGAAAAACTTGAGCATTTATTAAATATCCATGCTTCAATTATTGTTGAGCGCGATTCCCAAAAAGGTATTATTATTGGGAAAAACGGTAAAATGATCAAGCGTATTGGTACGCAAGCACGCCATGATATTTTAGCATTGCTCGGTGTTAAAGTGTATTTAGATTTACACTGTAAAGTCGTTAAAAATTGGCGCAATAAAGAAATGTATTTAAGAAACTTTGGCTTTGGCAATGATGCTTAGTGAAGAAGCCGCTTATATATTAAAAACGGTTGATTATGGCGAGCACGGGAAGATTCTTTACGCTTACACTGCTAGTGGCATTAAAAACGCAATCGCAAGAGGCGTGAAGAAGATGCAAAGTCCATTAAGACATCTTGTTCAATCTGGCATGTTGATTACGATGGAACTTTCAAAAAGCAAGTTCCCAACGCTTAAAGATGCACGCATGCTAACGTATCATCAAGGCATCCGCGATGATATATTAAAAACGACTGTTGCCGCAACCATACGTGAGTTGATTTATTTCAATGTTAACGAACACGATGATCATCCCAAACTGTTTGCGTTTTTAAAAAAAGTGTTAACTGCATTAGATAAAACTGATGCGCCTTTAGAAGTGTTAATGATTTTCGAGTTAAAGTTTTTATACTTTTTAGGGTATGGCATCTCCTTTAATAAGTGTAGTCTATGTCATGCGACAAAGCATTTACAACTCGATATCTATACAGGAATGATGTTTTGTGAAGCACATTCAGACGCATTAGCTGTATTAATTAAAGAACCTGAATATGCGCCGTTAAAATATTATTTGCATGTCGATATTGAAAAATTTAAGCCGTACCACCATAATAAAACAACCCTCAATACGTTGACGAATATTATTGATGGGCTGTATGAAAGCCATTTATCTACAAAAACAAAAGCTAAAAAATTACTGAAAACTTTATACTAAGAGGTGTGAATATGTCAATCAATATGGAAAAATTAGTGGCGTATGCTAAACAACATGGATTTGTTTTCCAAGGTAGTGAAATATATGGAGGACTTGCGAATACTTGGGATTATGGTCCGCTAGGCGTTGCTTTAAAAAACAACTTAAAGAAACTTTGGTGGCAACGGTTTATTCAAGAGAGTCCTTATAATGTCGGTTTGGATTCAGGGATTTTACTCAATCCAAACGTTTGGAAAGCAAGCGGTCATGTCGAAGGCTTTAACGATCCTTTAATTGATTGTAAAGCGTGTCAAGCAAGACATCGTGCTGATCATTTAATTGAAAGCCATGACAATACAGTTCAAGCAGACGGTTTAAGTGTCACTGCGATGCAAAAATACATTAATGATAATGCTGTTAAGTGTAGTGCTTGTGGGGCACAAGACTTTACAGAAATACGTCAGTTTAATCTTATGTTTAAAACATCACAAGGGGTATTAGACGACCAATCGCAAGCAATTTATTTACGGCCTGAAACGGCTCAAGGTATTTTCTTGAATTTTAAAAACATTCAGCGTGCGATGCGAAAAAAACTCCCGTTTGGGATTGGCCAAGTCGGAAAGAGCTTTCGCAACGAAATCACCCCAGGGAATTTTATTTTTAGAACCCGTGAGTTTGAACAAATGGAACTGGAGTTTTTCTGTAAACCAGGAGAAGAGCTGAAGTGGTTTGATTTTTATCGTCAAACGAGCAAGCAATTTTTAATCGATTTAAAGATCAAACCGGACCATATCCGTTTGCGCGATCATGATGCCGATGAGTTATCGCATTATTCAAACGCGACCACGGATATTGATTATAAATACCCATGGGGATTTGACGAACTTTGGGGTATTGCCTCAAGAACCGATTATGATTTAAGACAACACCAAGACTACACGAAAGAAAATCTTGAGTACTTAGACCCTGAAACCAATGAACGGTATTTACCTTACGTCATTGAACCTTCACTTGGGGTAGAACGGTTATTTTTAGCGATACTGTTTGAAAGTTATCGTGAGGAAGTGCTCGATGACGGTGAAACGCGCATAAACCTTGCGATGCACCCAGCACTTGCGCCATATAAAATAGCGGTACTTCCATTAATCAAAAAGTATCATAAAGATGCGGCGGAGACTTTGTTCAGCAAACTTGCTAAACACTTCCCAGCGGTTTATGATGATACTGGTAAAATTGGGAAGCGGTATCGCCGTCAAGACGCGATTGGAACACCGTTTGCGATTACAATTGATGATGACTCTGTAAAAGAGAAAACATATACAGTGCGTGAACGTGATACGATGGCGCAAATCAGATTAAAAGAAGATGAACTGATTACCTATTTGAAAAATAAATTACTGTTTTAGGTGATATTGTGGCTGAAAACCAAAACAAGACTGTCGAGACTGTTTTAGCAAAAGTTGATCTCGTTGAATTAATCTCTGAGACAACACCGCTAGAAAAAAAGGGGAAAAATCATTTTGGTTTATGCCCTTTTCACCATGAGAAAACACCGTCTTTTTCGGTTAATGAAGAAAAACAACTCTATCATTGTTTTTCTTGTAAAGCCAGCGGCAATGCGATTACTTATGTTAAGGAAACTAAAAATGTATCTAGCGCTGAAGCGCTTAAAATACTTGCTGAACGCGTGAATGTCGAAATTAATCAAGACCATTTTCAAAGTCCAAAACAAAAGTATTATGATATTAATCAAGAGGCATTAAATTTTTATAAAGTTACGTTAAATCATACTAAAGCAGGCGCAGATGCACTAGCCTATTTAGAAAAGCGTAAGATTACTAAGCAATTAATTGATTACTTTGAAATTGGTTTAGCACCGCAAAAGCCAGATGCTTTGTATCAAGCGTTGCAAAAAAAAGAGATTCTTTTAAGTGATATGGTTGATTTGGGACTGGTCCGCGAAGATGATACAGTCTATGATATTTTTAAAAACCGTATTATGTTTCCCCTCCATGATGCAACGGGAAACATCATTGGGTTTTCTGGAAGAATCTTTAATAGCGATGCAAAACTTGCAAAATATATGAATACCCAAACCACGCCGGTATTTGAGAAAAACAAAGTGCTTTATAATTATCACCGTGCGCAAAAAGCAATTGCTGAGGCAAATACTGTTGTTGTGTTTGAGGGGTTTATGGATGTTATTGCGGCGCACCAAGCTGGCGTTAAAGCTTCTGTCGCGGTCATGGGAACGGCTTTAACGAAATCACACATTCAATTGTTAAAGCAAAAAACAAACCGTGTTATACTTTGTTTTGATGGTGACCAAGCTGGTATTGATGCGACCCGCAAGTTTATGAAAGATTTTGAAGCGGCGCAGTTTGAAGTAAAAGTCGTTGAACTGCCTGAGGGGTTAGACCCAGATGACTATATTCAAAAATATGGTCCCCGTGCTTTTCAAAAGCAGATTAAAGAAGCACTTAGTAGCCGTGAATTTGTTTACAAGCAACATAAAGCACAAGTTGATTTAGAACGCATTACGGATATTGAACACTTTAAAAAGCGTATCTTTGATATGATCGCACCGCTATCAAATGTTGAAAAAAATCACTTTTTAGCGCTTTTAAGTAGCGATCTAAATATGTCGTTAGAGTTGTTAGAACAAGACTTTAACGAGACCAAACGTAAACATTTACCGACCTTTAAAAAAGTCCCTAAAGTAGAAATTACTGATAAATTCAAAAAAGCAGAACGTGGCTTTATACGGTATTTTTTAAAGGATGAGTATTATGTTCGTAAGTTTAGAGCTGAGTTTGAAGCAGCCATGTTTGGTGATAAGAACGCCCGTGAAATTGAACTTGAAATATTAGAGTATTATTCATTTAATAAGCACACCTGTATGGTACCTGAACTGTTTATGTCTAAGTTAAACGCTACGCTTCAGGCTTACTTTAAACGGTATGTGTTAGAGGAAAACTATCCTTTTGATGAAAAAGAATTCGAAGATTACTTACGCGTGATGCGCGAACAAAATAAACGTAATGAGATTGAATCTTTACAGCGTAAGCTAGAAAGTGCGAAGACGCTGAATGAAAAAATTGAACTGAAAAAAGCGATCGACCAACTCAATAAGGAGGCCAAGCATGGACAAAGAAAAAATTATTCAAGAATTAACTGAAATTGGTAAAACAAAAGGGTATATCGTGGTTAAAGAAATCACGCGGTTTGTGGATGAAAATTCAGAGGATTTCGATGAAATTATTGCAGAACTAGAAAAAGCGAACTTAGACGTTGTAAGTGAAGACGAGATGGTGACGCATAAAATTCCAAAACTCAGTCTTGATGATGACGACATTGATGAAATTGAAGACGAAATGGAACTCGATTTAGATTTTGCGAAAAGTATTGAAGAAGAACTTTTACACGATAAATCGTTTGAAAGCGCGGTTTCTATCAAGGTTGATGACCCTGTTCGGATGTATCTTAAGGAAATCGGTCGCGTTGAGTTGTTAGATTCTGATACTGAGTTAGAACTGGCTAAAAACATTTATTATGCAGAAATGGCAAAAAAGCAATACGAGCAAATGCAAGATACAAATGAAGATATTACCCAAGACTATAAACATGAAGTTGAAGAACTGCTTTTTAAAGGTGAGTTGGCTAAAAACAAACTTGTCGAAGCGAATTTACGCTTAGTTGTTTCTATTGCTAAGCGCTATGTCGGCCGTGGGATGCAGTTTCTTGATCTGATTCAAGAAGGGAATATGGGACTAATTAAAGCCGTTGGTAAATTTGACCATACTAAAGGATTTAAGTTTTCAACGTATGCAACATGGTGGATTCGTCAAGCGATAACCCGTGCGATTGCCGATCAAGCACGAACAATTCGTATTCCGGTGCATATGGTAGAAACCATCAATAAACTTGTGCGTACGCAACGACAACTCATTCAAGAGTTAAAGCGTGAACCACAACCAGAAGAAGTTGCAGAACGCATGGGTATTAGCGTTGAAAAGGTTCAAATCATTCAAAAAGTTGCGCAGGAGCCGATTTCTTTAGAATCGCCGGTTGGTGAGGAAGAAGATTCAAGTTTAGGTGACTTTATCGCAGATCAAGATACCCCAACACCGCTTGAGTTCACTTCAAAAGAAATGCTAAAAAGAGAACTTGACTCTGTTTTAGAAACTTTGACTGACCGTGAAGAAAAAGTCTTACGGATGCGCTTTGGATTATTAGACGGTCGAACAAGAACGTTAGAAGAAGTCGGACGTGAGTTCGGTGTAACGCGTGAGCGGATTCGTCAAATTGAAGCGAAAGCTTTACGTAAATTACGCCACCCATCTCGCAGTAAAAAACTGAAAGACTTCATGGGTGGAAAATAATGCTCAATAAACGATTAGTTACCTGCATGGCTTATTTTAACAATGCGCGTGTATTGTTTGATGTAGGTACTGATCATGCGTATTTACCGATTGCGGCGTTTACGAACAACGCAATTGAATATGCTTATGCGATTGATAATAAAAAAGGCCCGCTGTTGCGGGCTTTAAAGAATATCACTGAACACGGGTTAGAAGATGTGATTGAAACGATGTTAAGCGATGGTCTAACCGACTTAACACCCGATGTGGATTTAGTGGTGATCGCAGGGATGGGTGGTAAGACCATTCAAACCATTGTTGATGGCCATGTAAAAGCACATGTGAAGCGGTGGATTTTTCAACCGAACAATGCCTTTGAACGCGTCCGTATGTTAACGCATAATAATCATCTACAAATCGTTGCTGAAACGGTCGTAGAAGAAGATGGTTATTACTACCCAATTATTGTCATGGCGCCTGGTAAACAAACGTTATCGGAAAGAGAAATACAGTTTGGGCCTAAGTTATTAAAAACGAAAGAAACGAGTTTTAAAAACATGTTAAAAGCTGAGTTAGATTATTTACAAACACTCGTTACAAAAATACCTGATGCAGCTGCTAAAATAAAACCATTATCACGCATTCAACAAATTGAGGAGGTTCTTTATGAACGGGATGAAGATTAAAACGTTTTTCGAAACAAACTATCCGCTTGATTTAGCCTATGACTGGGATAATGTTGGACTACAAGTCGGTACTTTAAACCGCCCTTTAACAGGGGTTTTAATCGCCTTAGATTTAACCAAAGAAATTATTGAAGAAGCCCTTGAGAAAAAAGCTAACTTAATCATCACCCATCATCCTTTTATTTTTAAACCTTTAAAAAACGTGTTAACCGACACCTATAAAGGGAAAGTATTGGAGCTATTAATGAAGCATGATATTACCCTTTATGTATCGCATACTAATTATGATTTAGGACACGAAGGGATGAACACTGTGTTGGCTAAAAAACTTGGTTTAAAAGCGATCGAACCGCTAGATATGGTTACTGATACCCATGGGATTGGTAGAATTGGTCGCATCCCAAAAATGCCTTTAAAAGAAGCAATTGTCTATATTAAAAAAGCGCTAGATATTGATCATGCGCGATTGATTACCGATGCACCTGATCAAAGTGTTGAAAAGATAGCGATTTGTGGGGGCAGCGGTGCAGAAGATATGTTTGAAGCAAAGCGTAAAGGGGCTGATATTTATTTAACAGGTGATATTAGTTACCACCAAGCCCATGATGTTTTACAAATGGGATTATCAGCGTTAGATATTGGTCATTACGCTGAAAAACATTTTGCTAAAGCGCTTAAAGAAGAACTGCTTGCCGCAAAGATTACCTGTCCTATCTACGTTAGTGCATATGATTTAGATCCATTTATCCATGTATAAACATAAAAAAAAGGTGCCGAGGGCACCATTTTTTATACCTCTATAATAGCTTCAACTGGACAAACAACTTCACATGCACCACAGTCGATACATACGTCTTCGTCGATCACATAAATGTCACCTTCAGAGATGCAGTCTACCGGACATTCGGCAACGCATGCTGCGCAAGCAATACAATCCTCAGTAATTCTTCTCGGCATTGTTATTCCTCCTTAACCTAATCTAAATTCATTGTATATGATTATCAAGTATTTGTAAATAGATTTTCCGCCCTTTTAGCTTATTTAAAACTTTTTTATTGTACGGAATGGTGGTTGCTATTAGGCTATTATTTAATTTTTACTTTGAGCTTCAAATAATTATGTGATAAACTATACTCAAGCCGGAATTTGGAGGGTTTTATGCGCAAGCGATTTCGACATCAAGTGGTTTTCTTTTTGTTAAGACCACTGTTTCGTATTTTTGTATATTTCAAGTTTTCTTACAAGGGTAAACGCTATAAAAGTGATAAAGGGTATAAGGGACCATATTTGATTTTATCAAACCATGCACTCGCGATGGACCCTTTTTTAATGGCGATGAGTTTTAAAATGCCGATTTACTATGTAGCGAGTGATATGATTTTTTCGATTCCGTTTTGGTCGAAAGTCATTAAATATTTAGTTTCACCGATACCCAAAACAAAATATCGCAGTGATATTGAAACGATTCGTGATTTACTTAAGCTTTTGAAAAGCGGTGGGAGTGTTGCGATATTTATCGAAGGTAATGCCACGTTTCATGGTGATTTAATGCCGATTGAAAAATCTATTGTGAAGTTGGTTCGACTTGTTAAAGTCCCTATTTTGCTTTATCGTATCGATGGTGCTTATCTGACGAAGCCGCGCTGGTCGAGCAGTGTTCGGCGTGGCAAAGCGGTAGGGGCAGTCACGCATACATTAACCCCAGCGATGGTTAAAGCGATGGATGATGATACCCTTTTTGATACGATTATAAAATATATTCGCGCAGATGATTATGCATTTCAAAAAAAACATCACCTTAGCTACAAAGGAAAACGGCTTGCTGAAGATATTGAAAGTGCTTATTTTTATTGTCCTTCTTGCCATGCCTTTAACACCTTAGAAAGTACCGGAGATACCGTGACTTGTCCGTGTGGGTTAAAGTTGGTGTATAACACAAATGGTCGTTTTGAGATGATTGCTGGGAACCATTACTTTGATAAAACAACAGATTGGTATAAAGCGCAGGTTGAAGCTTTAGCGGAACATATCGATACCACAAAGCAACAATTACTCTTTACAGATGATCATGAAGCAGTGTTAGAAGTATTACATTCTACGCTTAAAGAACCAATTGGACAAGCGACCTTAAAACTGTATAAGACACATGTTGAGATGATTTTTGAGAACCTAGAAGTGGCGATTGAGATAAAAAATGTTCAAGCTTCGGTCCAACAAAAGAATAAGTTGATTTTGTATGATAAAAGTTCAAAAAGAACGTTTTATTTATTAAATCATAAGAAACGGAACGCTTTAAAATATGTTTTAGCGATTGAGCACTTAAAAGGAGGCATTCGATTATGAATTTTGCAGATTTACAAGTATGGGACGGGATATTACACTTTGCGAGTTTAGCACTTTTATTACTTTTTGCGAATGTTTTAAGAAGAAAAACACCTTTTTTAAAGCGGTCTTTACTACCCACCGCGGTAATTGCAGGGTTTATTGGACTTTTTTTGAAAGAGACATTGTTCACGCCTATCTTTGGTGAAGCGCAATATGATGCAACATTATCTGTTTTGCGGGTTTTTACATACCATGCAATTGCTCTGGGGTTTATTGCCTTAGGGTTAAAAACGGGGGTTGCTTTAAAAATACGGGCGAAAAATAATAAAAGTATGTTTAGTGGATTATTGATTGTTTCGACGTATTTGATTCAAGGACTAATCGCGTTATCATTAACTATTTTTATGGCTTATACGATTTTTCCAGGGTTGTTTAAAGCGTCGGGTATGCTCTTTCCAATGGGCTTTGGACAAGGTCCTGGACAAGCCAATAATATTGGTAATATTTATGAGTTTGATTACGGGTTTGTAGGTGGGTCGTCATTTGGACTTGCGATTGCAAGTTTCGGTTTCTTATGGGCGAGTGTTGCTGGGGTCATTTATTTAAACTGGCTCTATAAAAATAACCGCATTGAAAAAGCAGATGTTCAAAAAACAAAAAGAGTTAGCAATCAAGAAATTGAAACCCCTGATGAAATCCCTGTCGCTGAGGCGATTGATAAGTTTACTGTTCAAATTGCGCTTGTACTGACGGTCTATTTGTTTACTTTTGGGATTATTTATGGTGTCGTGTTATTGATGAACACAGGTATTTTAGGGGCTTTTGGTGTGCAAACGATTGCTTCGCTAGTGGTTGGATTTAACTTCATTATCGGGATGTTATTGGCAATGGCGTTTAAGCATTTGTTTTTATGGCTTAGAAAAGTCAATATTATGACGAGACAATACCCTAACAACTATATGTTAAATAGAATTGCTGGAACGTTCTTTGATTTTATGATTGTCAGTGCGATTGCTGGGATTCGTGTTGAAGATTTAAGTGGGTTATGGATTCCGTTTATATCTGTTTCATTTATTGTTGGTATGGTTACGTTATTTTATATTATCTTTATGACGAAACGTATATATCCAGAATATCCTGTTCAGGCAAGTCTTGGGATGTTTGGAATGTTAACGGGTACGGCTAGTACAGGTATTGTGTTATTAAGAGAAGCGGATCCGAACTTTGAAACACCGGTTGCAAACGATTTAGTTGTTGGATCTTCAACAGCGATATTATTTGGTTTTCCTATTCTTTTACTGGTTGGGATTGCACCAGAAAGTACATTAGCAACCTTTATAACACTTGGGATTATTATTGTGTTAACCGCTATTGTCGTTAGCATTTTATTGAAACTAAATCCTTCAATAAGAAAAGATTAGTGTATTCTTGTATTTTTAGGTATCTTTGTGTACAATGTTTATGAGATTAAAGGAGTGATTATATGGAATGGTATGCATATGTGTTTATTGTCGTTGCTTTGCTGGTTGGCGGAATTATCGGATTCTTTCTATCACAACGTTTTTTCAAACGTTACTTAGAAAAAAATCCCCCAATCAATGAAAAAATGGTACGTGCAATGATGACACAAATGGGCCGTAAACCCTCAGAAAAACAAGTTCGCCAAGTCATGGCGTCTATGAATCAACATAAATAAACTCCAGTGGATGGAGTTTTTTTATGTTGATGTTGTAAGTCATTTGAACGATACTGGATGCTGACACGCATCTATCCCACGAGAACACCCCTGGTTTAAGTACGACTAGGTATAAAAAAAAACTTCAATTTTGAAGTTTTTTTATGGGCCTATTTTATGCTGTTATCGACTTTATTTTTTTGCATGAAATTCGTTTTTGGTTCTGTGCCGCGTTTAATGTTTAAGAAGTTCCCGCGATGTCTGAAAATGATTAAACCAGTTCCTAACGTGGTGATAATTGGCATGGCCAGTTCGCCGCGTAAACCAATTAAATTTACCCAAGGCCCTTCGGTTGGACCGAAGAAAAAGATAAATAACCCGACAACCCACAAACTCGCAGCACCAACACATGAGCTAATACTCACGTAACGACTAATTTTTAGGGTGATGAAATACCCCGCTAACCCGATAAGTCCAAGGATTGGTGCGTAAAATAAGAATATACCGACACTTGTTGCGACGGCTTTACCGCCTTTGAACTTAATAAATATTGGATAGATGTGACCGATTGAAGACATTAACCCATATACAAGTATATGAATGTCACCAATTGGAAATACACCGGTTCTAAACATTAAAATCATGAACCCGCCTTTAAATACATCGAGTAAGAAGACAAGCAAACCGAGCTTTTTCCCAAGGACGCGGAAAGCATTGGTCGTTCCCGGGTTCCCACTGCCATAATCTCTTACATCAATACCTTTAAAGACTTTTCCAACAATGATTGAAAATGGTATTGACCCAACTAAATAGGCCACAAATAATAAAATGTATTGCATACTGATCACCTGATTTTCTATTAACTTGTATTCGATTATATCACAATAAAAATAAAAAATACACTATAAATCGTACCCTTATTTTGATATAATAAACTAATGAGTTAGACAGAAGGACGTGTGAACATGCCGAAAGACATATTTGATAACTACAGCGCAGACTCTATACAAGTACTCGAAGAACTCGAAGCCGTTCGCAAAAGACCAGGAATGTATATTGGTTCAACCGATGCAACTGGTCTACATCATTTGGTATGGGAAATTGTTGATAATGCCATTGATGAAGCACTTGCTGGGTATGGTGATGAAATTATTGTTACTATTAAAGAAGACAATAGTGTCACGGTACAAGATTTTGGACGTGGCGTTCCGATTGAAAACCATAAATCCGGTAAAACCGCCATTGAAATTATTTATACAAAATTACATGCCGGTGGAAAATTCGGTCAAGCAGGTGGCTATAAAGTATCTGGTGGCTTACATGGTGTCGGTGCAAGTGTCGTAAATGCTTTAAGTGAGTTTTTAGAAGTAACAGTAACAAGAAATAATCAAAGCCATCGGATGTTGTTTAGAGATGGTGGTCGCAAAGTATCAAAATTAGAGACAATCGAAACAGCTAAAAAACGTGGAACAACCGTCTGGTTTAAACCAGATTCTGATATATTCTCAACCACTGTTTTCAATTACCAAACACTTTCCGAACGCTTAAGGGAAAGTGCCTTTCTTATTAAAGGGCTAAAAGTGACATTAATCGATGAGCGTTCAAAACAAAAAGAGACCTATGTATACGATGATGGTATATTATCATATATTGAACACCTTAACCAAACGAAAAAAACGATTCATGATACTGTGTTCTTTGAAGGGTCACATGTCGATATTGAAGTCGAAGTTGCTTTTCAGTTCACGAAATCTTATACGGATCAATTGTATTCGTTTGTAAATAATGTTCGAACCCGTGATGGTGGAACCCATGAAACTGGATTTAAAGCTGCCTTCACGAAAATATTTAATGAATATGCGCTACGCACAACGCTTTTAAAAGATAAAACAAAAAAACTTGAAGGCGCTGATATTCGCGAAGGGTTATGCGCGATTATTTCCATACGGATTCCTGAGTACTTACTACAGTTTGAAGGTCAGACAAAAAATAAACTAGGGACGAGTGAAGCGCGTACTGCGGTTGAACAAATCGTTTCAGAAAAAATGACCTACTTCTTTGAAGAAAATCCAACGCTTGCGCAAACCTTAATCGATCGTGCATTAAAAGCTCAAAATGTCCGCGAGGCCGCAAGAAAAGCCCGTGAGGATGCACGTTTAGAAAAACGCGGTAAGAAAAAAGAACCGATACTTTCTGGGAAGCTTGCGCCTGCACAATCTAAAGATAAAAACAAACGCGAACTCTATTTAGTCGAAGGGGACAGTGCTGGTGGGTCTGCGAAACAAGGTAGAGACCGTAAATATCAAGCGATATTACCTTTACGTGGTAAAGTCATAAACACAGAAAAAGCGCGTATTGAAGATGTGCTTAAAAATGAAGAAATCAATACAATTATCCATACCATCGGTGCTGGATTCGGCTCTGATTTTGATATTGAATCGTGCAATTACAGTAAGATTATTATTATGACCGATGCCGATACTGATGGCGCGCATATTCAAGTGCTTTTACTGACGTTTTTCTTTAGATATATGCGTAAATTAGTAGAAGCGGGTAAAGTTTATATTGCCTTGCCACCGCTTTATAAAGTGACTGTGCGTAAAAACCGTCAAGAAGTGATTACCTATGCTTGGAATGATGAAGAGCTAAAAATCTTACATGAAAGTTATAAGTCCGCAAGTGTTCAACGGTTTAAAGGACTTGGTGAGATGAATGCTGATCAATTATTTGAAACAACAATGAGTCCTAAAACACGAACATTGGTTAAAGTGAAAATTGATGATTTGGCTGATGCTGAAAAACGTATTAAAATTCTAATGGGCGAAGGTGTTGAACCACGCCGCGATTGGATTGAATCAAATGTTATTTTCACCAATGAAGACAACTTTGAAATAAAGGAGTAATCCACCATGGCACAAGACATTAAAAAAGCGATCGAAGAGTTTGTTGAAGGACGAATTCTCGAAGAAAATCTTGAAGATATCGTTGGTGACCGTTTTGGTCGCTATTCGAAATATATCATCCAAGACCGCGCATTACCCGATGTACGTGATGGGTTAAAACCCGTGCAAAGACGTATTTTATATGCAATGCACAACCTTGGGGTGTTTCATAATAAACCGTATAAAAAATCCGCACGTATTGTCGGAGATGTTATCGGTAAGTATCATCCCCATGGTGATAGTAGTGTTTATGAAGCAATGGTTCGGCAGAGTCAAGATTTTAAGATGCGTATTCCTTTAATTGATATGCACGGAAATAATGGCTCGATTGATGGCGATACCGCTGCAGCAATGCGGTATACAGAAGCACGCATGAGTGCGATGGCAGAGTTTTTGCTTAAGGATATTGATAAGCGCACCGTCAATTTTATTCCGAATTTTGATGATGAAGAGTATGAACCCATGGTATTACCTGCACGCTTTCCAAACTTATTAGTAAATGGAGCAACTGGTATTTCAGCAGGTTATGCCACAGAAATTCCACCGCACAATTTAGAAGAAATAATTAAAGGTGTCATCAAACGTATGGATAAACCAGACTGTACGATTGAAGATATTTTACATATTATTAAAGGCCCAGATTTTCCTACGGGTGCAATCGTTCAAGGACGCGACGGCATTCGCGATGCGTTTGAAACGGGTCGCGGACGGATTATGATTAAGTCTAAAGTCCATTTTGAAGATAAAGATATTGTCGTGACTGAGATTCCTTATGAAGTCAATAAAGCGACCCTCGTCCGTAAAATTGATGAGCTTCGGCTTGGAAAAAAAGTCGATGGGATTATTGAGGTTCGCGATGAAAGTGATAAAGATGGCCTACGCATCGTCATCGAAGTTAAGAAAAATTTTGATCCTGAAGCGATTCTTAATTTTTTACATCGTAAAACCGATTTAACAAAATCTTATAACTATAACATGGTCGCAATTAATAATAAACGTCCAGAATTAATGGGCATTTTAGCGATTTTTGACAGCTATATTTACCATCAAAAAGAAGTCGTTACTAACCGCAGTAACTATGAGTTGCGTAAAGCGGAAAAACGTCTCCATATCGTTGAAGGTATCATTTTCATGATGGAAATTGTTGATCAAGTTGTAGAACTGATTCGTAAATCAAAAGGCAAAGCACATGCGAAAACGGGTCTTGTGCAAACGTTTGCGTTCACAGAAGAACAAGCGGAAGCGATTTTAACTTTACAGCTATACCGTTTATCAAACACTGACTTAACCGTGCTTTTAAAAGAAGAAAAAGCGCTTAAAAAGTGGATTGATGAACTGAATGATATTTTACATAATGAAGACACGTTAAAAAAAGTTATTAAAAAAGAACTTAGGCAAGCGTTGCGTACAACCGATGCAACAAGACGTAGTGAAATTGAAGAAGAAATCGAGCGCATTACTTTCCAAGAACAAGAACTGATTCAATCAGAACAAGTTATGGTTGGGATTACCAAAGAAGGTTACGTAAGACAAGCGTCAATTAGAAGTTATAAAGCGACTGAAAACGCGAATATGAAAGACCAAGATGCATTTTTATTCGTTGGTGAAGTTGCAACGATTGATACGTTGTTAATTTTTACAAGCAAAGGGAATTATTTATATTTGCCAGTTTATAAAATCCCAGAAAGCAAATGGAAAGAACTCGGAACCCATTTAAATGCGTTATTACAAGTTGAACTACAAGAAGAGTTATTGTTTGTTTCTAAAGTGTCTGATTTTGAGATCGATAGACACTATCTATTCACAACCAAAAACAACTTAATTAAGTTAACGATGTGTCGTGATTTTCAAGCTCTGCGTTTTAATAAGTTGTTAAAGGCAATGTCGCTATCAGAAGATGACAGCGTAGTCCATGTAACTGAGACAGACAGTTTAGATCGTGAGATGATTGTTTCTAGTAATTATGGTCATGCCTTGCGTTTTAATTTAGAAGAAGTTCCGGTAACCTCAACGAATGCCAAAGGCGTAAAAGCGATGAACCTTGGGCCAAAATACAGTTTGGCGGCTTCAGTTGTATGTGAACCGGAAAACGACTTGCTTGTTTTAACCACGCGTGGAACGATTAAACGGATGTTAATTCAAAGTATCCCGAAGAAAAAACGGGCACAAAAGGGCAGCTTGTTAATGAAACAAGTGAAATCTAAACCGTTTTATATCGCAGATTTAGCGATGTTAAATGGTGCACAATATAAACTGCGTGCCACACTGCATATCATTACCGATAAAACCCATCAAAAAGTGAATGCTTTTGAATTAAAACTCAATGCGGCTGAAACCGGCAAAAAGTTTATTAAAAGTAGCGCTGGCAAGCCAAAACATATGATTGTAAGTGCAGTCAGTATCTCTGAAGATGAACAGATTGCACCACTTTCTGATTATGTTAAACTAACTGAACAAGAAGAAAAACAAGTGACGCTCTTTGATGAAGAATAGGGTGTGAATTATGTATTGTTTAAAAAATCTTGAGTATGCGCGCTTACCGAATGATATTATTAAGTTATATACAGACTTATATCCTTTTGTAGGGCGCAATCAGATGATGTTAAAAACAGTATCGAAAGATATTGATACCTTGATCGCACAAACCGTTCGATTGGATGCGTATTATTTTGCGGTGTTGTTTGATGCTGAATTGTCAGAAAGTCGTTTTCGTGCGATTATTACGAAAGATGTTCAAGCGAAAAATAAAACTGAACGCTTTGTCCGCAATATTAAACAAGCGTTTATAAAAATACATGAAGAAACCGAATCATTCAATTTATCGTCAACGGAAATATTTGATATGATTCAGTTTCTATACCGTGAAGTTGAGCCTGTTTCGCAAGTTCAATTTGCTAAAACCGAAAAAAAACGCGATAAAACCACTGATTTATTGAGTAGTGCACATCCAACAAAACGCGAAGCTTTAGAACAGCTTATTGCATCGTTTAGTGAAGCACGGAAACACAGTGATTTTGAGATTGCGTTTTTAGCAGTGAATTTTTATATTGATTTTATTAATTTACGACCGTTTGTTAAGCACAATAAAGCGCTTGGGTTAATGTTGCTTTATATTTTGCTCTTAGATAGTAATTTTAAAAGTTTACACCTAGCAAGTTTTTTTGAACTCTTGTATAAACAAAACACGAAGTTAGAAAAACTCACCAAAGATGCTTCACACAACTGGGGTGAAGGGCTAGCGGATGTCATGGGGTTACATCGCTTTATTTTACAGCGCTTGCTAGAAAGTTATCAAAGTTTACATGAGTTACTGAGAAATTATACATTTGATCAACAAACGAATAAATCAGATTATATTGAAAACACCATCAATAAACTTGATGAGGTGTTTACTAAAGAAGAAATACGCGCACTCCATCCAACGATTTCAGATTCAACCATTAATCGAACATTAAAAAGATTGCGCGATGAGAAGAAAATTCGGCCGCTCGGTAAGGGGCGTAGTGCTAAGTGGATGAAGCTTTATCAAACCCAGAAGAAGCCATCCATTTATGAACAGATTAAATTTAAAGTGTAGATTGGAAGTGCAGATTTATGATGGAACAAGACTTAAGAAATATGCTTGAAAAAACATTGGAAAAACTTGAAGTTAAAGATCAAGCCATTGAAATAGAGGTTCCTAACGATCGGAGTCATGGTGATTTTTCAACGAATATTGCGATGAAGTTGGCGCGTGTTTTAAGAAAGGCTCCGCTTCGCATTGCTGAGGATATCGTTGCGTTGCTACCAAAAAATAAAGCGTTTAAAGATATTGCAATCGCACCGCCTGGCTTCATTAATTTTTATATTGATAAAGCGATTTATTACAGCGTTATTTCAGAAATTAATACCCAGCGTGAAATGTATGGAACAAGCACGATTGGAAGTGGTGAACATTACAATATAGAGTTTGTCAGTGCCAATCCTACAGGGAGTTTACATATCGGTCATGCTAGAGGGGCTGCAGCAGGAGATAGCTTAGCGCGCATCTTAAAAAAGGCTGGCTATAAAGTAACTAAAGAGTTTTATGTCAATGATGGTGGCAATCAAATTCATAATCTAACCCTTTCGATTAATGCACGCTATCAAGCTTTGTTTAACCAGTCTGTCGACATGCCTGAGGATGGCTACTACGGAAAAGAGATTATTGCGTTAGCGGAATCTATCAAAGCAAGTCATGGGGACCGTTTTGTTAAAGAAGATGGCTATCGTTTTTTCCGTCAGTACGGTGTTGATTATTTATTAGCGCGCTTAAAAAGTGATTTGTTGGCCTTTGGTGTGACGTTTGATATTTGGTTTAGCGAAGCAAAACTTTATGAAAACAATACGGTAGAAGCAACGATAAATACGCTTAAAGAAAAAGGGTTCACTTATGAAAAAGATGGTGCGGTTTGGCTTAAGACATCGGATTTTAACGATGAAAAAGATCGCGTCATTATTAAAAGTGATGGGACGTATACTTATTTAACCCCTGATATTGCATATCATCAAGAAAAGCTCTCAAGAGGTTATACAAAGCTTATTGATATTCTCGGTGGCGACCATCATGGTTATGTCCCGCGTTTACAAGCCGCTACGGAAATGCTAACTGGGAAACGTGGGGTTTTAGAAGTTGATTTGCTACAAATGGTTAAAGTGGTTCGCGATGGCGAGGAGTTAAAAATGAGTAAACGTAGTGGAAAAGCGATTACGTTGGTCGATTTAATTACAGAAGTCGGTAAAGATCCGATTCGGTATTTCTTTGCGATGCGCAGTTTAAACACCCATATGGAACTCGATTTAGATTTGGCACTGAAAGAAACCAATGAAAATCCTGTCTTTTATGCGCAGTATGCGCATGCGCGTATTGCAAGTGTGATGCGTCAAGCAAGTGAAAAAGGGATTCATGTCAATACCTTGATCGACCATTTTGATACCTTTGATAGTGAAAAAATTGATACGTTGCTTACGGTTTTAGTCGATTATAAAAATGTGATTGAAGAAGCCGCGCAAAAACGCATCCCACATAAGATTACGCAGTATATTCATCGTCTTGCTCAAGCACTGCATAGCTTTTATGCAGAAGAGAAAGTGCTCTCTGACAATGAACGCGCAACAAAAGAGCGGTTAGCGTTGCTTTACGCTGTTAAAATTGTTTTGAAAGATGCTTTATCACTCGTTGGTGTGGATGCAAAAGAAAGCATGTAATGATATCATAAAGATATAATAAGAATATGGAGGCACTAATATGAATTTAAAAGATTATGTAAAAAACGTTCCTGATTTCCCGCAAAAGGGTATTCAATTTAAAGATATAACACCACTAATTGGCAATGGAAAAGCATTTCAACATGCGACTAAACTGTTTTGTGCGTATGCGCAAAAAGTTGGTGCGGATGTTATTGTAGGACCGGATGCCCGTGGGTTTATTTTCGGTACACCTGTTGCAACACAGCTTGGGTTAGGGTTTGTTCCTGTACGTAAGCCTGGGAAATTACCGCGTGAGACATTAACTGAAACGTATAGTTTAGAATACGGTGAAAATGCTTTATCTTTGCATAAAGGGGATATTTTACCGAATCAAAAAGTGCTTATTGTGGATGATTTACTTGCAACTGGTGGTACAATTGCAGCAACGATTAACCTCATTGAAAAAAGTGGTGCTGAAGTTGTCGGTATTGCATTTTTAATTGAGTTAGAAGCGTTAAAAGGACGGGAAAAATTTAAAGATTATCCGATTTATTCTGTGTTAACATATTAATAACGGAGGCGAACTATGGATACGACTACTTATGAAGCGTTTTTAGAAACCGTATCCGCCTACATTGATGAACAAGAGGATTTAGATAAGATACATGATGCTTACCAGTTCGCACTTAAACACCATAAAGGACAGATGCGAAGAAGTGGTGAAGCCTACATTAATCATCCTCTCAGTGTGGCGCATATTCTTGCGGAATACCAAACAGACCCCACCACGATTATGGCGGGGCTTTTGCACGACTGCATTGAAGATACCAGTGCGAGTTTTGACGATATTAAGGTGTATTTTGGTGAAGAAGTTGCGTTGTTAACTGAGGGCGTGACCAAGCTTGGTCAATATAAATTCAAAGGGCTTGAGTCTGAAGAAGAAGAAAAACAAATGATTCAAGCAAAAAATTATCAGAAAATGCTTTTAGCGATGTCTAAAGACATTCGTGTCATCATCGTTAAACTTGCAGATCGTTTACACAATATGCGGACTTTAAGCAGCTTACCAGAAGATAAGCAAAAACGCATTGCCAAAGAAACGTTAGATATATATGCACCACTAGGCCATCGTCTAGGGATGTATTTATTAAAAGCGGAGTTAGAAGATACCAGCTTTAAGTTTTTAAACCCTGCACAATATCGCTTAATTGCTCAAATGATTAGTGATACTCGTGCAAATCGTGAAGAAGATTTAGGGTTAATGCGGACGAATCTAGAATATTTATTAAGCGAACATAATTTTGAATATAATGTAAAAGGACGCATTAAAAACATTTATTCTGTGTATAAAAAAATGCAGACAAGAAATAAAGATTTTGATGATATTTATGATTTGTTGGCGTTAAGAAGCGCTGAATGCTGGCTGTATCGGTCTCGTCAATTGTTAGCTGGTAATTAATCTGCCACTCAAGCTCAGGCAAGGCATACCGTAAACCTAAGCGACGGCTACCAGCCTCATC
>SKIY01000048.1 GCA_007116205.1 Candidatus Izemoplasma sp.
AGTCGCTTATTTCAATTCCGAGAAATGCGCACACCGCACTTTGAGGCAAGCACTTTGTTTCACCGCAGTGTTGGTGAGACCACTGATATTGTTTCTAAGGAAACATATGATTTTAAAGATCGCGGTAAACGTGATAATACGTTGCGACCTGAGGGCACAGCGGGGATTGTTCGTGCGTTTATAGAGAATAAGTTATATGCTGATAAAGTCCAACCACAAAAAGTCTTTTACTATGGGTCGATGTTTCGATATGAACGCCCTCAAAAAGGACGTTTCCGTGAGTTTAGACAATTTGGTGCCGAGGTTTTCGGCAGCAATAATCCGCATGTCGATGCCGAAGTTATTGCTTATGCGGTCACCTTTTTAAGAGCGCTTAAAATTAAAGACGTTACGGTACATTTAAATTCACTCGGTGATCAAGAAAGTAAAACGGCTTACCGCAATGCGTTATTGAACCATTTAAAAGATGACTATAGCAGTCTTTGTACTGACTGTCAAAAGCGGTATCAAGACAATCCTTTAAGGATTTTAGACTGTAAAGTTGATCAAGATCATCCTCTAATTGAAACGGCGCCACATCCAATTGATTATTTAACTGCCGCAGATCAAATACATTTTGAAGCTGTTTTAGAAGCGTTAAAAGCTATGCAAATCCACGTTGAAATTGATAAACGATTGGTTAGAGGCTTAGATTACTATACACATACGGTGTTTGAGATTAAAGTAAGCAAAGATTTACTTGGGAATCAAAACACTATTTGTGGGGGCGGACGCTATGATAATTTGGTAGAAACACTCGGTGGCCCAACAACGCCTGCAGTAGGGTTCGCGTTTGGTATTGAGCGCTTAATTGTAGCGCTTAAAGCCGCAAAGATAAAGGTCCCTTCACAAGCCATGCATGTCTATTTTCTAACCTTGGGACAAGCAGCGCAGCTCCACGCTTTGAAAATGATGCAGCGCTTCCGTGTTGGAGGGCTTATGTGCAATATGGATTTTCTTGATAAAAGTATGAAAGCGCAGTTTAAGCAATCAGATCACCAAAATGCGCGGTTTGTGATTATTATTGGCGATGAAGAGGTCAAAAATGATGTCGTCAATATTAAAGACCAAGAAAGTTCTGAATCATATAGTGTATCCACTGCGGATGCTTATCAAAAAGTAATGGAACTAATCATGCAAGGTAGTGCTTGTGAAGACTGCGAAAAGGGAGAGAACGAATGATGAGTACACACCACAATAATGAATTAACGATGCAAGATTTAGGGAAACGGGTTGTTTTAAAAGGATTCGTTCAAAAACGACGTGATTTAGGAAACTTAGTGTTTGTTGATTTGCGGGATCAAAAAGGTATTACCCAACTTGCATTCGATGCTGATAATGACTTAAAAAGTATTGCACAAGCTTTAAAGAACGAGTATGTTATTGAAATTGAAGGGGTTGTTCGCGAACGCTCTAGTAAAAACCCGAATATGAAAACGGGAGATATTGAGATTGATACGGACAAAGTGCGTGTGTTAAATACTGCGAAGCAACCACCGATGCTCATACAAGATGATACGGATGCTTTAGAAGATACGCGATTAAAATACCGGTATTTAGATTTAAGACGCCCTAAACTACAACACATGATGGCGCTTAGACATGATGTGATGCAAGCGACGAGAGCGTTTTTAAATGAAGCGCAATTTTTAGAAATCGAAACCCCTATTCTAACTGCTTCAACCCCTGAGGGCGCACGAGATTATGTTGTTCCATCAAGAATTCATAAAGGAAAACATTTTGCGTTGCCACAATCACCTCAGTTGTTTAAACAGCTTTTAATGGTCGGTGGATTTGAACGGTATTATCAAATTGCAAAGTGTTTTCGTGATGAAGATTTACGCAGTGATCGTCAACCAGAGTTTACACAAATTGATATTGAGATGAGTTTTGTGGACCAAGAAGCTGTTATTGACCTTAGTGAGCGCATGATTAAACATGTTATGAAAACGGTGCTAGGGAAAACATTTGAAGATCCCTTTCCACGGATGACTTATAAAGAGGCCATGCGTGACTTTGGGAGCGATAAACCAGATACGCGTTTTGGGTTAAAACTGAAAGATTTGGCTGCGGTATTCGCGGATACAGATTTTAAAGTCTTTCAAACGATTTTGGCATCAAACGGATCAATTCAAGGGATAGCTATTCCTAATGGAAATGCTGAGTTCTCACGTAAAGACATTGATAAGTTGACTGATGAAGCCAAAAAATATGGTGCTAAAGGGTTAAGCTTTTTAAAGCTTGAAGCCGATAAAGTATCCGGACCAATTGCGAAGTTTATGTCCGATGAAACGATTGAGCAATTAAAAGCTGTGATGGGTGCGAATGATGGCGATTTGGTGTTAATTGTCGCAGATACGCTTTCAGTGACGCAAGCAGCGCTTGGGCATTTGCGCAAGGTTGTTGCGAAAAAGTTAGATTTAATTGATAGTGATCAGTTTGATTTCACTTGGATTATCGACTGGCCGATGTTTGAATATGATGAAAAAACGAAACGATACTATGCTTTGCATCACCCGTTTACACGCGTACAAGATAAACATAAAAGTCGCTTTATAGATGAACCTGATAAAGCGCTAGCGTATTGTTATGACTTAGTTGTACAAGGTTATGAACTCGGTGGCGGATCAATGCGTATTCATGAGGCCTTGATGCAAGATTCTGTTTTCAATGTTTTAGGATTGAGCCCAGCAGAACAAAAGAGCCGATTTGGATTTTTTACAGAAGCATTACAGTATGGAACGCCACCACATGGTGGGATTGCATTTGGACTTGATCGTTTGATTATGTTGCTTGGGAAAACGGATAATATTCGTGATGTTATTGCTTTTCCTAAAACGAGTAGTGCGCAGTGCTTAATGACGAATGCCCCATCAGTCGTTAGTGCTGAACAGCTTGCTGTTTTTAAAGATAATGAAGAAAAATAAAGCAATGTTTGAACGTTCTCGACCGTTGTTTGGTGAGATGGGTTTAAAAAAGTTAGAAGATAGTACGGTCTGTGTGGTTGGACTTGGTGGGGTGGGATCGTTTGCGGTTGAAGCCCTTGCTAGAAGCGGCGTTGGTCACTTAATTATTGTTGATAGAGATGTCTATGAAGGCTCTAATCTTAATCGACAACTCGGTGCTTTACATTCGACGTTAGGGCAGCCAAAAACAGAAGTGATTGCCGCGAGGATTCGCGATATTAATCCTGATATCACCGTGACTGCGTTACAGATGTTTTATAATTATGATACGAAAGCTCGGCTTTTTGAGCATCGATTCGATTATTTGTTTGATGCGATTGATACGGTGACGTTTAAAATCGATTTGATTGATGAATGTATAAAAAGAAATATTCCGTTTTTAACGAGTTGTGGTCAAGGTAATCGTGTCGATGCGACACAAGTGATTATTACTGATATTCGTAAAACGACGCATGATCCAATTGCGAAGGTGCTCCGGTTGAAGTTTAAAGAACGCCGTGTTCATACTAAGATTCCTTGTGTTTTCTCAACTGAAGTACCAAAAAAGAAACCGCATCAACGTCAACCTGCCTCGAATGCACTTGTACCAAGCGTCGCAGGATTGACAGCAGCTTCACATATTATTCAAGCATTAGTGAAAGGGTGTTGATTATGAAAACGATAGTTTTAGCAGGTGGTTGTTTTTGGGGTGTAGAGGCGTACTTTAAATTGGTCGACGGCGTAGAAGAAACTACCGTTGGCTATATTGCTGGACAAAAAGAAAATCCTACTTATGAAGAAGTTTGTTCTGGGTCTGGTCATGCGGAAGCGGTACACATCCGATATGATGAGACAATCATTGCACTAAACAAAGTACTTGAACACTTTTTTAACATTGTTGATCCGACACTTATAAACCGTCAAGGTCCAGATATAGGGATGCAATACCGTACAGGTATTTATAACTATGATTCTGACGATGCGGTCGTTATTGAACAGTTTGTAAAAGACAAACAAGCAGATTATTCACGACCACTCCATATTGAACGCATTAGCTATAGTCCTTTTTATGAGGCGGAAGAAGAACATCAAGATTATTTAGATAAACACGAAAACGGCTATTGTCACGTGAACTTAAACGCTGTCAAAAACATTAAATAAGGGGTGATCAAATGAAACGCAATGATTATATCCAGTGGGATACATACTTTATGGGCGTTGCTGTACTTTCAGCAATGCGCAGTAAAGATCCTGCGACACAAGTTGGGGCTTGTATTGTAAATCAGAAGAAACGGATTGTTGGAATCGGCTATAACGGATTTCCGATTGGGCTTGATGATGATGTATATCCATGGGGTAAAGATGGTGATTTTTTAAACACGAAGTACCCTTATGTGGTGCATGCTGAACCCAATGCGATTTTAAATAGTACGGTGAGTTTAGATGGTGCAACCCTTTATGTGACGTTGTTTCCATGTCACGAGTGTGCGAAATTAATTATTCAAAGTGGTATAAAAGAAATTGTCTATGTTGAAAATAAATATCAAGAGAAAGAAAGCGTAAAAGCAAGTATGCGAATGCTAGAGGATGCTGGGTTAAGTCTTAGGCAAATGCCGAAGGTTCAATTAGAGATTAATCATGGTTGAACAGTTAAAAACAAAATGGAAAATAATCGCTATCCTCGCGATTCCTTACTTTGCCTTTATGTTTCTAAGCACTTATCCTACTGAGTGGAGTTTAAGCGCACCAGGTGGGTTGAGTGAAGTTGAAGGGAGTTATCAACTCCTTGACTTTGAAACGTATGAAACCAATGGCAGTTTTTATTCGCTATATATTATTGGGTTAGAAAATCCAACGCTTTTACAGTTAGTTTTATCGCACTTTAATGATACCGTTACGTTAAGAACACCACCGGTCCAATACCATGGTGTTACGCAAAGACAAATGATTGAACGGGCAAGTATACAAAGACAAAATACAGATAATATCGCGGTGTTAATGATTTATGATACTTTTGGTTATCCGATTGATGATATGTATGAGATTCAGCGGATTGTGACGTTAATTAACCGTGATTTTAGTGATGCAGAAGCACTCAGTCCACGCGATCAAATTTTAGCCATTCAAGTTGGGGATGATTTTTACGGTACGAATCCTGCGAGTGTCCCGTGTGAAACCCCTATGGATATATTGGTTATTAAACACGGCGCTGATGAACCGGAGTTGTTAACTGATATCGTTAAGCACCGTAATGAATCTGGCACTTGTGTCAATGCCATCGAAGTGACAACTTATTATCATCTTCGCGATGCGGATACGATTTTTGAAACGGGACCATCTTGGATTGGTGGACCGAGCGGGGCTTTAATGCAGTTTTTACAAATGTATGATTCTATCGTTGAAGATGACTTGATTCAAGGACGAAAAATCGCTGGAACGGGAACGCTATCTTTTAGTATGCAAGATGGTGCGTTGGTTTCTTCGGTAGGTGCAGTTGGTGGTATTAAACAAAAAGTGATTGCGGCGGGTCATGCTGGCGTCGACATTTTCTTTGTCCCACCTGGGACGAATGACAGTAACTATAATGAAGCCGTCCATACCAATGAAGCCTATGATTTTGAAATGACAATTGTCCGTGTTGAAACGTGGCAAGAGGCGGTTGCTTATTTACTTGGAAAGGATGTTGAAGATGTCTTCCCAATCGATTAAAACATTTTTTAAAGCATACCGTTGGCATGAGGTTGTACGCAGTTTACTTACGGCATTGATTTTTGCAAGTGTTGTTATACTGCCACTGATTGTATTGCTAGTCAATATGTTATTACTATGGTTTTGGCGGATTAATCTTTTTGG
>SKIY01000105.1 GCA_007116205.1 Candidatus Izemoplasma sp.
AAGACCTCGATGTCGAACCGTTTATATGCCACGCCCACAACAGCGACGTTCGTGATGAAATTGAAAACGCATTAAAAAACGCCAATCCAAAATTGACGTCAGTATTTAGTATGCCTTTAACCCCAGCCGTAGGTGCGCATGCAGGCCCAGGCGCAATCGGATTAGGATACTATATTAAAAAAACATAATCCAGCAAAAGATATGTTACAATACAAGTGAAGAAAGCCGTAGGTGATTATATGAAATCGAAATTATTACTCCATCAACTTATACGCGTGATCATCATCTCGTCACTTCACCTAAGTGCCTCGGTATTTAGTTACTTGTATGCCGAATTTTTAAGCATCGTTGCGATCCTTTTAATCATTGTAAATATGCTTTATTTAATTCGATACTTCTCACGTAGTGCACAGTATTTCATTGCAAAACACGCCGCAAAAAAGCATAAAAATGACCCATTGCTTTGGTGGAACGGATTGCTTGGTATTGGTATTATCTCATTACTTTTTTACGGTTTCTTTGTGATGTTGTTTGTCCATGTCACAAGCGTTATCGATACCTTGGTTTAACACATCTTCGGATGTGTTTTTTTTAGCCGTAAAAATAATGTTTAAAAAAGACAGTATAGTGATTTAACTCGTCTTCTAAAATATGAAGCAACTCAGCGTTATCTTTATCACCATGTTGTTTTTCACATTCATGCGCTAACTTGTTTAAAGTCAAAGTAACAACTTTATAAATCTCATCGATGTATAAATCATCACGAAACAAAGTGGTATCAATTTTCTCAAAGAGACGACGATAGGTTTTTTGTTGGAAAGTTTGATACGTTTGCACACGCAACTTCACAACTTCAGGCATTTTACTTAAATGGACCTGCTTCAAAAAAGCAGACAAGGTTTGATGATTATGAAAACTTTTTGTTTTGCGCAACATCATCAGTCTTAACCGCTCAAAAACATCGCGATTTTCGAATGGAAAATCCGTAAATATATCACGGTGCACAACCGCCCAAGCCATTTCATATAAATAAGTATACAAACTCATCTTACTTTTGAAGTAATGGAATAATAATCCTTTTGACACCTTTGCTTCTTCAACAATCTGATTGGTTGAAACTTTTTGATAATCTGACTTCGCAAAAGCCTTTAACGCTGCACGAATAATCTCTGCTTTTAAATCTTTTTTCTTAACCATAATCGCACTCCTTTCGATTTTAAGTAGTTTCATGTTATAATGTTACTTAATCACAAATCTTGCTAATCGTGGTGAACACTTTAAAATATCGGAGTTGATAATTGTGAAATCGGAAATCATTCGAGCCAAGTACTTGGTTTTAAACGGACGTTTTCAAAACAATGTTTTGAAAATGTCTTCACGCTTTGAAAAACTAGATAGTAAAGAAACCATCACCATCGGACAAACAAAGTATAGTCCGTATTACGACACTAAAGCTAAGCAAGTTGTGTATGCCCATGAAGATAAAGACAATATTCATTATTTAACCTTTTCACAAGCTGACTACAACTTCGGAAACACAGATAGTTTTGAATGGTTTGACGCTTAGTCAAGCCTTTTTTAATACAAGACTGAGCGGTAAATTAGAAACTGATCGATGCACCATCACAGTTATAAACCCGACGCAGCTAATCAAAATCACTAAGCCTAAAAACACCATCGCATAAGGAATGTTTAAAACAAAGACAAAGCCAAGTGCGTTATATAAATACCCAAGTGCAAACTGCATAAACAAGTAAGCTAGGCCAAAACTGAAAATATAGGTGATAAATACTTCAATAAATGTCTTTTTAAAGAACACATAAAACGTCTCATGTGGTAAATACCCAAAAGCCTTTAACGTTAAAAACGTATCGAGGTGTTCAAACAAGACCCCACGAATAAAATAATAAAACATAAAGAGCGCCAAAACACTCGACAATAACATCAAAGCTGTAATCACTCTATTCGTAACAGTAAACAACAACTCAACTTCTTCAACAATCGCTCGATAATTAACAATTCTAAACGCACCAATAGCGCTCGAAACCGCTTCGTTCGTAAAATACCCGTTATAAACCAATTGATCAGTAAACCCGTGCATCCTATTTAACGTTTCAAAATCAAAGTAAAGCGCGGATTCAACAAGCTCATCAGAAACCCCAACAACAGTAAAAGTAAAACGGTCTCCAAACACTTCAACCATAAGTTCATCACCAACATTGATTGCTTCTGATACAGAGAAATGCGTCGAAACGACAACCCCCGATTCAAGCAATTGATTAGAAGAGACCTTATCATCTATTAAACGGTACAGGGTTTGATCAGGCTTAAAACCATAACTTTGTACGACGCGTCGGTCACTTAAAAACGTTTCATTTACCGCCACTAAATTGATATTACCATAAAGGAATACCTCCCCCTCAGTTCTTGGGGTATCATCAAAATGGTTTAGATAGACCATCGATTCAAAATGTTTTCCTTGTAAAGCTTGTGCTTGATAATCGCTAATTAAATCTCTGCCTAAAAAGCTAACCAGCAGTAACACAGAAACAAACATCAATAACAAGCTGCGCATAAGTGTTAAATACCGCATTTTAAAACGCATCTTTTTACGTGTCATCGCTTGGGTTTTATGAATATTCGTTAACTGCGTTAAACAATAACCATATGTAAACCCATTAATAAATACAATCGGTAAAAAGAATCCGATAAATAATGTCATAAAACTTACAGTAAACGGGATATGTGGCATCAAGTACCGACGAGCATACAGCTCAAATGTCAAATTAGAGAAATAAAGTCCGAGTAAGCCAAACAAAACAAGTATTACCGATAAACTCATCGAAATCATCAACAACGACCGCGCGAGTTGATGTTTCGAGTAGCCGAGCTTTGAAAGAATAATTAAATCTTCTTTTTGATGTTCAATCCAACGTTTTATAAACAGCAAAATTAATCCCACTGACAATGCGTAAAATAGTCCTAAAAAGAGGGTTACAAATGTCTCCGTTAACTGACTCTCAAAAGACGCGGCCACAATACGCGGGTTATACTCTTGCGGGACAATACTTTCTATCATGCGCATATTACGTCCGAATACCTGCCAATCACTTTGCATAATTTGGGTAATATCAAACGTACCTGCAAGGGCTGAAAAATCCCCTTTCCCTTGATAAAAAACCCTAAATGGTTCACGAAACCCAAGCATTGTATCAAAAGAAGTAATGACAATCGTTTCTACGGTGGGGTCATATAACATGGATGTTGAGCGAAGCGATGGCAACAAAAAATCAGGTGCATACACAAACCCACTAATCTCATACGCTTCACCTTTAATTGTTAGTGCATCGCCAATCGCTAAATCATTTTCCAGCGCAAAGCTTTCAAAAATAGCAATTTGATTACCCTCAGGCAAAGCGCCATCAACAAGATAAGGTAAATTGATGGTATCGTTTAACGTTAACACTCGGAAATAATAATCATCATCTTCAAGCATCAAAGCATAGTTTAGTTCAAATGTTATATCATATTGATCAGTAACCCTTTGAATCATCGAATTATAAAGATGTTTGACTGCTTCAGGGTAATCATAAATATGTTCTTGAACATAAACCGTAATTTGATTCATCTCATAAGGTGATGCGGTACGATCATTAAATCCAACAAAATCAGGATGTAAATAAAGGTCCATCATCAGGTATAAATCGAACCGTTGGCTCCCGCTCAAATAATTAAAATCAGGCATGCCAACACGAATATGAAAATCCTCAACATTTTGTTGAATCAAATAGTCATCAATAGGTGCTTCAAGCCGTTCTGACAAAGGTTTAACAGTCATAAAAGTAAAGCTTACAACCGCGACAATAAGCGCTAAACCAAACCATTCAAAAGGCTTCTTCTTAATCTTCTTTAGTTGATCGTGAAACAGCAGATGCATAACACCACCTCTTATAACTTCATTATACAACATGCAGCATATAAAACATACAAAACATATCAAACAACAAAGAAAACATACAAAAGATGTTTTAAAAAGCGTTTTAAAATATATGTAAAGTTTACAAAAACCGATTTAAGCGCTATAATAAAGGTATTAATTTAGAGGAGGACATATATTAAATGAAAAAATTATTAACACTACTTATTACATTCATTTTTATGCTTAGTTTATCTGCTTGTGGTCTGTTTGGCGATGATGAACCAGATCCAGAAGATATTGCTAAAAATATCATTGACAATTGGGACGGCGACTTATCACATCTAAGCGCTGCACAAACAGCAATGAATGTTGAAGACAGTTTTGAAATGGTTTTTAGCATGAATTTAGAAGGCGATGATAACGGTCATGATATTTTATACACCATAACATATACGATGCGTGCTGCACGTATTAATGGTGTTAAAGTTACTGAATTGTTGATTGAAATCAATTCTGAAGCGATCGATATGATGGGGGTTCCAATGAATCAAAACCCTTCAATTCACTACATTATTGAAGAATTTGATACACACATGAACTTTTATTTCAATACTGATGTTTTCGACGCTATAGATGATGAAGACTATCTCGATGAAATCTTAGCCGTATTTGGCTTAAATCAATCATGGATTCGTTTCACACTAGAAGATGACATGCAAAATTTAGTGGAACGTGAAATGTTAGAAAACTTATTAAGCGATTATGAGTTTGATGCGTTTTTAGAAAACTATTTCGATACATCGGATATTGATAGTATTTATGATGATCTCGAAACACTTTATAACGACACAAACAACATGGTGATGAATTATCTAGATTTCGATTATTTGAATCAATATGAATTTCTTGAAATTGATGTTGAACAAACAGAAGAAAATTATATTTTAACCACGCTTCAAATGCAAGGTGATATACTTGCTGAAATGTTTGAAGACATGATCATCGATTTAGTAACACAAATGTCTGAAGTTGATGCGTTATATCCTAGTCCAGATGAAATTACCAATGATCCTGAGTTCCAAATGTATAAAGACACAATTGCTGATGCTACACCAGCACGTATGGAAGTAACTTATGACCCAGTAAACTATGAATATATGGCGGTTTCTATCAACGCTACAGAAACATTCAACGATTTTATTGAAGAAATGGGAGGTAATGAACGTCCAGTCACCGATTTCAGTATTACGATTGAAATTAAGGATAATGCAATCATTGAAGTTCCGACTGAATTTGGTGATGTGAATCACGCCATTCAAGAAGCCGCAAAACTCATTATTATGCAAGAAGTTTATCATGTGTTAAGAGATGCTGCAATTTGGCATGGTCCAGGGACATATACACTCGAACAGTTAAATACATATGCGATTAAGATATTTGATATGTCATTATCAACCGTAACTGTAGCAGATCAAACGGCCGTTGGAACATTTTATTATATAGATGGAACACAAGTACTTACTGAAGCCGTTGATTATCAAGTATTAGATGCTATGATAGATGATTTTTCAGAGGTACCAAATCGCGAAGATATGTTAGCGCTGATTGACTATGTTGATGATGATAACTTTAGTCTAACGTACTTTGCAGCCGCAGCAATCATTGAAGAGCTTGAAGCTGAAGCGCGCGAACGCGCACGTGAAACATTTGAAGCACAAGCATATGAAATTATTGATGCAGCCCATCTATTTTGTAGTACCCAAACAGGAACGAACTATGAAAATTACTGTGCTTATGATGGTTGGTACGGCGCA
>SKIY01000080.1 GCA_007116205.1 Candidatus Izemoplasma sp.
CAGACGGATTTTTTTGTTATAATAGATATTGAGCGAAAAGAAAGCGTTTTTATTTTATGAAAAGAGGTGGACCATGTATAAAATTATTGAGAAAAAAGTCCTCAATAAAGATGTTGATTTAATGGTAGTTGAAGCACCGCTTGTCGCACGCAATGCAGAACCAGGACATTTTGTTATATTACGTGTTGATAAAGATGGCGAACGGATTCCATTAACCATTGCTGGCATCAAAGGAAATAAAGTTGATATTATTTATCAAAAAATGGGCTATTCAACGCAATTACTAGGAAAAAAAGAAGCTGGAGACACCATCGAAGATTTTGTTGGACCGCTCGGACAAAAAGCACATATTCGCGATAAAAAACATGTCATTGGTGTTGCCGGTGGTGTGGGAAGTGCACCGATGTTACCACAGCTAAAAGCATACAAAGAAAAAGGCGTAAAAGTCTCATTGATTTTAGGTGCACGCAGTAAAGAGTATCTTATTTTAAAAGACGAATACGAAGCGATCTGCGATAACATCTATTTAGCTACCGACGATGGTTCTGAAGGAACTAAAGGGTTAGTGACGGATGTTTTAGAACCGCTTTTAAAAGAAGATGACTCAATCGATCACGTGATTGCAATTGGGCCGGTTATTATGATGAAGTTTGTCACGCTGATGGCGAAAAAATACAACCGCTCAATTGATGTTTCTTTAAATCCGATTATGATTGATGGAACAGGTATGTGTGGCAACTGTCGTGTTTCTATTGGAGGCAAAACGTTTTTCGGATGTATTGATGGACCGGATTTTCCTGGTGAAGAAGTTGATTTTGACGAACTGATGTCAAGACAATCTTACTATAAAGACGAAGAACATAGCTGCTATTTGAGGTTAAAACAATGAAAAATATTAAACCGAGATTAAAAGTACAAGAACAAGATCCGCAAGCGCGCCGCAATAACTTTTTAGAAGTTGCGTTAGGATACAGTTTAGAAGAAGCACGCCAGGAAGCCCTTCGCTGTATCGATTGTAAAAACCCGCGTTGCGTTCAAGCTTGCCCTGTTCGTGTAAAAATACCTGAGTTTATCAAACTATTATTAGAAGATGCTTTAGATGAAGCATTTGAAACAATTTATGATGATAACATTTTACCTTCGATTTGTGGACGCGTGTGTCCACAAGAAAGCCAATGTGAAGGCGCTTGTATTTTAGGGATTAAAAGCGAACCCGTCAACATTGGTGCACTCGAACGATTTGTCGGCGATTACGGCATGGAAAAAAATCTTGCAGAAAAACCTATAGAAGCCAATAACGGCATAAAAGTTGCGGTTGTTGGAAGTGGACCTGCAGGGCTTGCGAACGCTGCATCCCTCCGTAAAAAAGGGTATGATGTCACGATTTTTGAAGCCTTACATGATTATGGTGGGGTGTTAAAGTATGGTATTCCTGATTTCCGTTTACCAAAAGACATCGTAACACAAGAAATTAACAACTTAGAAAAACTTGGCGTCAAATTTGTTAAAAATGCCGTTATTGGGAAAAGTATTACGATTGATCAATTGTTTGAAGAAGGGTATCAATCTATTTTCCTTGGTAGTGGTGCAGGGCTTCCTAGTGGACTCGGTATCCCTGGTGAAAACTTAAGCGGTGTTTATTACGCGAATGAGTTTTTAACACGCGTAAACTTAATGAAAGCACGTGCAGTACCAGATAGCTTTACACCAATGAAGCTCGGCGATAATATTGCTGTGGTTGGTGGTGGAAATGTTGCGATGGATGCAGCGCGTACAGCGAAGCGTTTAGGCGCGAAAAACGTCTTTATTTTATATCGCCGCGACCGTAACAGTTTACCCGCACGTCTCGATGAAATTCACCATGCTGAAGAAGAAGGCATTGAGTTTAGATTGCTTGAAAACCCTGTAGAACTTACAGGAGAAGATCGCATTGTCAAAACAGTTAAAGTAGAAGAGATGAAGCTTGGGGAGCCGGATTCAAGCGGGCGTCGTCGTCCATTGCCAACAGGTAAATATAAAACCTATCCAATCGATAACATTATTATCTCAATTGGACAAAAACCGAACCCTATCTTAAAAGAAAATACAATGGGATTAGAAACCCAACCTTGGGGCGGAATCATCACAGATGACTATCAAATGACATCAATTCCAGGGGTGTTTGCTGGTGGGGATGTTGTCACTGGTGCTGCGACCGTTATTTTAGCGATGGGAGCCGGAAAAGACGCTGCCCATCATATGCACGAATATCTACAAAACAAATAGTATCGATAAAACCCCTTAAATGCGGGGTTTTATATTGACAAAATCTCGAAAGTGCGATAAACTTTGATAAAAGAATATTTTGATATTCAAAATAAAGCATATGGAGGTTTTTATGAGTAAGATTGGATTGGTTGTTTGTGGTAACTCAGGTATTGATTATTTGAAACATGATTATGATATTCGCGTTATTCGTTCGGTACTATTATTTGGTGAAGATGAGTATACAGATTTTGTAGATATTAAAGCTGAAGCATTTTATAAGCTTTTAACTGAAAAACCTGAACTACATCCATCAACCGCACAAACTGCAACAGGTGTTATTTTAGAAACATATGAAGGATTAAAAAAAGATGGATATGATGAAATATTAGTTATCACCATTTCATCAAAATTGAGCGGAACCTATGAAGGTGCACGTATGGCCGCAAGCATGATTGAAGGCGTGAAAGTAACCGTGTTTGATTCGCTTTCAGTTTCATATCCAGAAGCACACATGGCATTAACGGCCGCAGAAATGATTAAAAAAGATAAAAAAATTCCTGAAATTGTTGATAAATTAGTTCAAATCCGTGATAACCAAGGCATTTTAGTATCAGTAGATACGTTGAAATACCTCGTTCGTAACGGACGTTTATCTGGTGCGAGTGGCTTTTTAGGAAGCTTACTTAAAATCAAACCAATGCTACAACTTACGCGTGAAGGACGCATTGAACCCGTTGAGAAAATACGGACACGTTCTAAAGCGATTAGCCGTATCATCGAAAAGTTTGTTGAAGAACATGGAAATGATAAATTAGAAGTCTTTATTGCACATGCCAATGCCGGCGATACAGTAGAAGAAGTCAGACAGAAATTGCTTGAAAAATTACCGAATGTTAAAACAATTAAAGACTACCCACTTACACCAGTTGTCGGTGCCCACGCTGGTCCGAACACGCTTGCAATTGGGTGGATACCTAAATCATAAAACGCACCACTTGGGGGGACAATTATGGCCGATAGCAAACCAAAGAAAGTAATCAATGAACTACTCGTTGAAGTGTTTAATCATATTTTAAGTATTGAACAAACAAAACTTAAAGAACGTGGTGTCAACCTTTCAATGAATGAAGTTCACGTCCTTGAAGCAATTCAAAAAACAGCGGAACCAACAATGTCTAACATTGCAAAACGTTTACGCGTCACGGTAGGAACTTTAACAACCTCAATTAATCGACTCGTTGCCAAAGGGTACTGTAGTCGAGCGAGTGTTAAAGATGACCGCCGCAAGGTTGTTGTTGAACTTACAGGCAAAGCATTAGAAGTATTAAAGGTTCATGAATCGTTTCATAATGAAATGATTGACGCCGCTATTGAAGATATGCAACTAGAAGAAAACACCTTATTAATTGAGTCACTAGAAAAGTTATCAAGCTATTTTAAGGACAAATACTAATACGGAACACCTTTACACTAAGCGCTTTATTTGATAGAATGAATTAAGCGAAAATAGTGTGGAGGTGTTTTTTTCATGACAGTCAGTTCAGATATTATACGCGGGCATCTCGATGCCATCATTTTAAAACTTATTATCGAAAAAGATCGCTACGCATACGAAATATCTAATCAAATTCGAGGACGCACAAAAGATGCTTTTAGTATCAAAGAAGCAACCCTTTACGCACTCGTGCAACGACTAGAAAAAAAAGAATTAATCACCTCATACATCGGCACAAAATCACACGGAAGTAAGCGTAGATACTATAAAATTACAACGCTTGGCAAAGCTTATTACAAAGAAAAAATTGCAGAGTGGGTTACTTTAAGTGACATTATGGCACAACTTTTGGAGGTACCAAATGCAAGCAATTAAAGATTTTGTTGAGCGCATGTTTAAAGCAAAAAAAACCACTAGAGAAGACCAAGAAACGATTGATGTGTTAATCCAAATGTTAAATGAAAAAGTAGAAGATTTAAAAGAACAAGGATTGTCAGAATCAGATGCGATCGATAAAACCATCGCAGAATTTGGCGATGCTGATGATTACTACCACCCTCATATGGAGCGCGAGAAAAGGCGGCATAAACGTAATAAAACCATCAATCATTATAAAAACGACTTATTGTTCGCGAGTTTAAGCACACTGCTTATTATCGCCATGATGACTTTTATAAACATTGCACTTAATTATTATTACGATGTTTGGGTTTTATGGTTCATTATTCCCTCACTAGGTATATTATTTTGGCCGTTAAGCTTGTTATATAAACTATTAAACCGAAGAGGAGAGTAACATGAAAACAGCGGTCGTTGCAATAAGCACAGGATGTTTAGATTACTTAAACATAAAAAATGATAATCTCTATATGTTACGCTGTAAAATCATTCTTGAAGGCAAATCATATGATGACTATGTTGACATGGATGCCAATACGTTTTACGAAAAAATTAAAGCGGATAAATCTTTATTACCCTCATCAAGTATGCCGAGTATTGGTGAAATCGAAACCCTCTTTGAAACATTAGAAAAAAAACAGTATAAACAGGTATTAGTTTTAACCATTTCAAGCGCATTAAGCGGAACCTATCAAACGATCCAAATGGCCAAAAAGCAATATTCAGGGGCCATGCAAATTCATTTACTAGACACAAAAAACGCTGCGATGAGCGAAGGATTTATTGTCCTTGAAGCATTAAAAGCGTTAGATAATCACACACCATTAGATTCGGTCATTAGTTACCTTGAGAAACTATCACTCAGTAGAAAACAATATTTCATGGTAGATTCCTTACGATTGCTCGTTAAAAATGGGCGGTTATCTGGAGCAAGTGGCTTTTTAGGCAGTTTACTTAAAATAAAACCGATTCTTGAAGTTAATCAAGAAGGAAGAATCGTACCCTATGAAAAAGTTAGAACCCAACGCAAAGCGTTAGAAAACATGGTCAATCATGTCCTAGCAGATCTTGAACATATAGAAAATTTTGTTATTACCTATAATACGAGCGACAACACTGAAGGCTTTGAGTATGTTAAACAACGAATCGAAGCTGTTTACCCTAACAGTAGAAGTTATGCGGCTCCAATTACACCAGTCATTGGCTGTCACACAGGCCATGGAACGGTCGGTATTGCTTACTTCAACTTAGATAGTCTTAAAACATAAAACCATACCGTTCACAAGCAGTTTGTTTGTGTACGGTATTTTTTTAAGAAGGGAATAAAGGTGACTAAGATGAGACAAAAAAAAGGTCGTTACTCAAACAAAGAACATATTATTGAATGTTTTTTAAAGTCAGATCGCACCTTGCGTATGATCTTAGCAATGAGTTTTGTTGTTTTAGCATTGTTAATTACAGCACTCGTATATTTTACCGGAGGGATTAAATACGTCTATTCCCACGGAATGTATTTACCGATTGTTTTAGGAGCGATGTATTTCGGTGTAAAAGGCGGCCTCTTATACGGGG
>SKIY01000119.1 GCA_007116205.1 Candidatus Izemoplasma sp.
AAATGGTTATGCCTGGGGACAACGTAGAAATGATCGTTGACCTTATTGCACCAATCGCACTTGAACAAGGTACTAAGTTCTCAATCCGTGAGGGTGGACGTACTGTTGGTGCTGGTGTTGTAGCTGAAATTCTTAAATAACCCATCAAAAAATCTTTAGATAGAGGCTTGCACGCAAGCCTCTTTTTTTGTTACATATTTAAGCAAAAAAAAAGCACACAACCGTGTGCTAAATTAATCAAACAAAGCTTCTGTTCCCACTGCGCCTGCACCAGTATCAGTACTGCTTGCAATGGTGTCGTTAACTTCAAACTCGATAATTTCAATTTGTGGTTTCTCATAGCATTTCTTAATCATGTAATCCACCTTTAACAAGTTTTTTAGTACAATGTAATAGTAACATAACATGTAAATAATAAAGAGATAGATGCAAGATGAATTGATATAATCGTATTCATTGAACATCTATGAAATAAACATGTATAATAGATTTAGGAGTTGATAATATGTTAATTGATACACATGTACATCTAAACAATCCAAAGCTGTATGATAATGTGGACTATTATATTAAAAAAGCACAGTCTAAAGATGTAAAAATCATGATTGTTATCGGGTATGATCATGAGACGAATCAACGGGCGATCACACTCGCTGAAAAGTATGATTCTATCTACGCGGCAGTTGGCTATCATCCAACTGAAGCAAAAAACATTACCGAAAACGATTTTAAAGTTTTAGAAAACCTTCTGCAACATCCTAAAGTAGTAGGTGTTGGTGAATGTGGACTAGATTTTTATTGGGATAAAGAACATGAGAAGACCCAAATTGAGGTATTAGAAAAACATATTCAACTTTCTAAAACATATCAGAAACCTTTAATTATTCACATGCGTGATGCGACTGAAAAAACGTACCAAACCTTAAAAAAACATGCACCATTAGAAGGCATAATGCACTGTTATAGTGGTTCTGCGGAAATGGCGCCTAAGTTCATTGCGTTGGGATTACATATTTCATTAGGAGGTCCTGTCACATTTAAAAACGCAAAAGTTCCAAAAGCAGTAGCCAAAATCGTACCATTAGAACGTTTGCTTATTGAGACGGATGCCCCCTATTTAGCACCACACCCATTTCGAGGAAAGCAAAACGATTCTAGTTTAATACCATATATTGTAGAGTCAATTGCGTCGCAAAAAGCAGTTAGTTTTGAAACAGTAGCACAACATACAACAAAAAACGCGCTTAGTTTATTTAAGCTTAAGGAGGAAAACGTATGAAACGCGTACTAATGATTGTAACATTTATTTTAATATTTGGGTTATCTGCCTGCGATATTGATTTTGATATTGACAGTGGGACAGAGCCGCCAGAAACAGCAGATTATGTAACACACGCTGAGCTTGAAGATTTAATAGCCGCATTAGTTACTGCGTCGGTCATAGAGTCCGAAATCATTAATATTGTTCAACAGTATGTTCCACACGACTTAACAACCTTAGAACTTATGCAGCTTATTGAAAGTCTATTGCCAGAAGACCGTCATACGACTACTTATGATTTAGAAGGATTTCAAGCATCTGTCGTTCAAATGTTAGAAGACAGCGCACAAAGCGTCATCGGTATTAGAAACATTAATCCTGACAATGGTGGTGGCATTGGATCGGGTGTTATCTATAAAGCAGAAATGAGTGCTTTTGAGGGTGGCGAGAATCTTTATTATGTTGTGACCAATCACCACGTGGTTGATGGGCATCAACAATTAGAAATAGTGTTTGAGAAAAACGGTATCTTAAATGATATTCTCAATCATAAAATTGAGTTTCTAGGTAGCGATGCTACAACCGATATAGCCGTCTTAACGTTTCGTACAACAGAAGTTTTTCAAACGGTAGCATTTGCAGATTCTTATGAGGTTTCTATTGGTCAATTTGTTTTTGCTATAGGAAACCCACTAGGATTTCAGTACTACGGAAGTGCTACTATGGGTATTATATCGGGTACCGCTAGGTTTTTAACCGTGGATGATTTTAACGCAACTGTTTTACAACATGACGCTTCCATTAGCCCTGGTAATAGTGGTGGTGCACTTTTCAATATCAATGGTGAAATAGTTGGTATTAATCATATGAAACTTGACCAAGCACAAGCTGCGAATATAGGTTTTGCAGTGCCTAGTAATACGGTGAAACGTATTGCGCAAGATTTAGAAGATTACGGTTATATTGTTCGACCGTACTTAGGTATTGTATCGAATGTGTTTTATAGTGGTTGCGATTATCCAAGCGGTGCTTGTATTCAAGATGTTGATGGTGGCGGCGCTGCAGACAATGCTGGATTAATCCCTGGTGACACCATTATCGGCTATAAACACGAGGGGGATGAATCGTTTATTGAAGTGCGCAATTTTAATGAGTTAAGAGAAATGATTTTAAACTCACGCGTAGATGACGTTATTGTTTTACAGTATGTACGCAATGGCGAAATTTTTGAAACGCCGCCTACAACATTAAACCCACATCCAGACGATCAAGCGCCAGAGACAAACGAATAAACGATTGTCTCTTTTAAGCTTGTATTTTTGGTCGTTTTATCATAAAATGGTAAAAGCGCCAAAGGAGGAATGTTTATGGCATTAACGGCTGGAATTGTTGGATTGCCTAATGTTGGTAAGTCAACACTATTTAATGCAATTACAAAAGCTGGAGCTTTGGCTGCAAACTATCCATTTGCAACCATAGAGCCTAATGTAGGAACTGTCTTAGTTCCTGATGAAAGACTTAAAAATATAGCGAAAATTGTACAACCTAAAAAAATTATCCCGACTACATTCGAGTTTACCGATATAGCAGGACTTGTAAAAGGCGCGAGCAAGGGTGAAGGATTAGGAAACCAATTTTTATCACATATAAGAGAAGTTGATGCTATTATACATGTGGTAAGATGTTTTGAAGATGATGATGTTACCCATGTAGATGGTGCGATCAATCCGCTTCGAGATGTTGAAACAATTGATATTGAGCTTATTTTTGCGGATTTAGAAATTGTTGAAAAGCGTCTACCGAAAATCGAGAAAAAAGCGTTGCTTAAAGTAGATAGCGAGATTATTGAAGAGTTTAAAGTTTTAAAACGTATTTACGAACAATTAATGGATAATTTGCCGATTCGACAACTAGAACTAACACAAAATGAAATTAAGCGAATTAAAAGTTATGGCTTTTTAACGATGAAACCGATTGTTTACGTAGGAAATATTTCTGAAGAAGACCTCGTTAGCAACCACTTAAATCACCATGCAGAAGCGTTAATAAAAAAAGCAAAAGAAGATGGTTCTGAAGTTATTTTTATAAGCGCCAAAATAGAAGCAGAACTCTCAGAATTAGAAGTTGATGACAAACTAGAATACTTAAAAGAACTTGGCTTGCCGCATTCTGGGTTAGATCAACTCATCACCAAAAGTTATCAATTATTAGGACTACAAACTTTTTTTACTGCAGGGGAAAAAGAAGTCCGAGCTTGGACCTTTAGAAAAGGCATGAAAGCGCCAGCTTGCGCAGGGGTTATCCATAGTGATTTTGAAAAAGGCTTTATTCGTGCTGAAACCATTGCCTATCACGAACTAATGAGTTATCAGTCAATGCAAAAAGCGAAAGAAGCAGGACGTGTGCGTTCCGAAGGAAAGACATACGTCGTTAAAGATGGCGATATTTTATTATTTCGCTTTAATGTATAGGAGGTTTAACTGTGATTATTGATTATATTGCATACGCATTACTATTGTTTTTTATTACTTTTTTTGTAGGGGTTTTTTTCCAGTATTTTAGAACAAAAACGATAACACCAGCAAAAATGTTTACCTACAAAAAAGGCGGTGTATTTGAACACTACTTTATCGTTGGCGGGATCATGGTTGCGATGATTTTAATACATGTTATTTTTGGATTAGATCCATTTCGCGGAGAGACGGTGTATACAGACATTGTTGGTATAACGCCGATGATTTTGGTTGGATTTGTGTTTTTGGTATTTTTATTCGTCTTTTTCATTTATTTTTTAACATCAATTTACTTAAAAATACGTTCGCAAGTTGATCGAAAAAGCTTTTATGAGAAATATACTGACCTTATTATAAAAACAGCGTTTGGACTATCTTTATTTATTGTGATTGTTTTTATTATTGCTTTTGTAATAGGGTACCAAGGACTATAACGAAGTCAAAAGATGTTCGAATGAGCATCTTTTTTTATATCTGATTATGCTATAATGAAAAATGGGTGATACTATGAAAGCAAAAATTATATCTGTCGGTAATGAACTGCTAATGGGAAAAACAGTGAACACAAATTTAACATTTCTTTCAAAAGCCTTACAATCACTAGGTATTGAAGTGCGTAGTGCGATGAGTATCCGTGATGAAGCAAGGGATATTCAAGAGGCTTTAAAAAGCAGTAAAGAGGATTTGATTATTATTACAGGCGGTCTTGGGCCAACGCGAGATGATATTACTAAAGAAAGTGTCTGCAAGTTTTATAATCTAGAATTAAAGCTACATCACGAAACCCAAACCCGGATTAAAAATTACTTCGCTAAACAAAATCGCGAGATGAAGAGCACGAATGAAAAACAAGCCTATTTTCCAAACGATGCAATCGTATTATCAAATAACTATGGTACCGCACCAGGTGCAATTATAAAAGTTGCTGAGAAGACGATTGTTTTATTACCAGGACCACCAAGTGAACTGATACCGATGTTTGCATTTGTAAAAGCGTATTTAAAAGAGCGTACTGATGCAGATATATATCAATCAGGCTATTTGGTTGCAGGGATTGGAGAATCAGAAATGGAAGCTGAGATGGATGCGCTTTACGATAAGCATCCGCAGGTTGAAATTGCACCGTATGCTGATATTGCTTCGATACAGTATATTTTTACGTCGGCAGATGCAAAAGCGTTAGAAAGAGCATTAGACCATTTTAGAAAGCGCTTTTCTGAGTATATTGTTGGTCCATATGACAAAACCATAGAGACTCGTGTTGTTGAAACTTTGATGGCACAAAATAAAACCATCAGTTTTGCGGAATCTTGTACAGGTGGATTGTTAGCAGCACAAATAGTAAATGTCCCCAATGTTTCGGAAGTCTTTAAAGAATCTTATGTGCTTTATGCAAATAGTGCAAAAATTAAACAATTAGGGATCAATCAGATGATTATTGATAAGTTTGGCGCTGTCAGTAAACAATGTGTTTATGAACTTGCCTATCAATTAGCGCAACGCACAGATACCGATATTGTTTTAAGTGTTTCTGGTATTGCTGGTCCAAGCGGTGGTACAGCTGTTAAACCTGTCGGGACTGTCTATTACGGTCTGTATCATGAGGGGAAAACAAAAACGTATAGTAAAATCTTTGCGGGTGACCGCAATTTGATTCGCAAAAAAGCAACTGTTTATGGACTATATTTAGTTTTGAAGGCGTTATTACATGAAGACAATTATTGATAAAAACGTTATCAACGGGATAGAAACACTTGAATACCGGAGCGCTCAAGCAGACAAACTACTGTTTTTACAACACGGGATTCACTCTAAAAAAGAAAAAATTATGCACTTATTA
>SKIY01000104.1 GCA_007116205.1 Candidatus Izemoplasma sp.
CTATATCCAAAATAGTCGCCAAATGTTGATCCGCCTGAATCAGTTCAAAAGCTATCAACACATTTTTTACCTTTCCACCCATAGCTTCAACTTCTCCTGTAAACCCCGTAAACACATCAAAAGGCTTAAACAGTTTACGGTCTACCGTAAACAACCCAGCCTTATCAACCCGGCGAATTTTTCCATATAATATTAACTCATCCACCGCTTTCTTAACCGTTCCCTTAGACACATTAAAACGCTTTACCATTTCATTTTCACTCGGTAACTTTGCATTCGGTGGTAGTGTTGCAATCGTCTCAAGCAACGCTTCTACCAATCTTTTATATTTAGGAATCATTCTATACCTCCATAGACTAATTGACCTCTTTTATAAACTGCCTGTATTTCAAAAGCATCATTTAAAACTAAAAAATCTGCCGTTTTCCCCTTACATAATGAACCAACCTGTTCATCAATACCTAACAGTTTCGCTGGATATAAACTAACCATCTTAACTGTTTCAACAATATCACTTGTGATACCAAGCATATTGATAAAACCACTATTAAGACCCTGACTTGCGCCGATAATAGTTCCTTTATCATTTTTATATACCGGACAATCAAATTCATTCCGCCACCCCAACAACTGATCACTCACCAAAATCATCTTTCCTTTTTTCAAGCGATAAAGCAACTCAAGCATATCTAAAGATACATGTTCCTGATCAGCAATAACTTCTATAGTAAACTGATCATCAAGCAACGCTTTATGCAAAAAAGATGTCTCGCGATGATGAACCCCACGCATCGCATTAAAAGCATGCGTAAGATGATTGATTCCTAAACTTTTCGCATACGCAAATGTTTTATAATCACCATCAGTATGCCCCGCAGCAACCTTTACCCTTTCAGGAAGCTGCTGCAAAAACGCACGACCCATACACTCAGGAGCTCCTGTCATCCAAACAATCTTTTCTTTAGCCGCTTGAAAAAGGTCTAAAAAAACAGCGTTATCTGCCCTAACTATATTAGACGCATCCTGCCCGCCAGCCTTCAAAGGATTTAAAAATGGTCCTTCTAAATGAATACCCCAAAGCGTTTCATCAATATGACGCGCATAACGACCAAGTTCTTTTTTTAAAACATCCAATTCTTTAGTCAGCGTCGTTGCTAAAAACGTCGTAACACCCTGACTATAGAGCGTAGTCTTTACAGTCTCTAACTCCATATCCATAGGATGAACATGTATATCAATAAAGCCCGGCACAATAGTAAATTTCGCCTTCTTTACATTGTTGCTTGCAGAATCATTGCGACCAACCGCTATAATCTTATCTTGATCATATTGTAAAAACCCATCCTCAACAATCTCCGATTCTAGGATGAGCCTAACATTATTCAATATCATTTTAAAGCATCAAGCGGTGTCAATCCTCGTACTGCCTCAACATCCAAAACAAACATAATTCCTTTGCCTGGTGTATCAATATCCAAAGACTTTCGTATCTCATCTAACACCGCTTCTACCTTGTCTTTTTCAATCAAAGTTAAAACAATTTCTTTTTCAGGTTCAATTAAAGCCCCAAATAACTTTTTCGACTCATAAACAGACGATCCTCGGCCCGAAACAATCGTTCCCCCGCGTGCTCCTTTACGGCGCGCAGCCGCAACGACATCACTCCCTGTTCCACGTTTTGTTACCGTTACAATACATTGATGATTACCCACACAAATACCTCCTAAAGATAATCTAGTCTGTGAAGGGCGCCAAACACTTGATCGACATCCACCACAAACATAACCCCAGTATTCTTTTTATGCATCTTGCCAATGTCCATAAATAAATCTTGTATCGCCGAAACGTCTTTTTCATCAATTAAACTAATCATAACATCACGTTCCGTATCGTAGGTCAATCCAACAAACGACTCAATCATCGCTTGTGGTACCGTTCCTTTTCCATGTAAAAGCATCGTCCCATGACTAATTTCCTTAGGAATAGACCGAATCATTTTTTTTACATGACCACGTTTAATAATCGTAATCAATACTTTCTTCTTATCCAAAACACCACCCCAAATCATAAAGAATGATAGCTTATTATATCATAATTCCTATGCAACGTTAAAAGTTGAATCGTTTAAAAATATATGGATATACCCCAAGACCAACAAAAGCCACTAGGAAATAACGAACAAAATCTAAAATATTCTTAACCAAAACATTTGTAATCACAAAATCAAAAATCAGCCCAACGCCAATTAACACTGACCCCATCATAACTAATCCTAAAATATACCTTAACCCTTTTTTCCAAAGTGGAATATCTAAAGAAAACTTAACATATTTCTTCTCCACCATAACGCCAATCACAATCCCTACTAAAATCCCATACCCTTTAAAAAAATCATTTGCAGAAACACTATTTGCTAAAATAAAGTAAAACGGCAAAAACAGCAATAATGTCACTAAGTAAAACTTATGTAAAGCGCCCATATCGTCTGCATATTTACGAGAAAAATAATGCATGACAAAAGCAATTAAAATCGCAATCACTGCCCCTGCAACAACATCTTGAATATAATGCACACCCAAATACATTCGGCTAAACATCATCAAAATCGTAATAATCGATGCAATAATAAACAAATACCGTTTCTTCAAATAAAACGCAAAAGCAAAAAATACACTCGCACTTCCTTGGACATGACCACTCGGCATCGAATGACCCGTGGCCGTTCCAGGGCGCTTATTCGTCACTTCATCCGGATACGCTTCAAACGGACGTGGATGCGAAAAAATATTTTTAGCAACATTATTAAACGTAATACTCGCACCTAAAGTAATTCCTAAAAACTCTCCAAGCCGCTTATTAAGAACCCAATACACAAGCCCAAGCACCATAATATAAAAATACTCTTCTCCAAGAATACTGACGCCATCAAAAAAGAAATCCCAAAAAGCATTTTCATACCCTTGTAGCCAACGAATAATCTCTAGTGGAAAATATAATAACATTTGCGTTCATCCTCTCATGAATTACTTCAAAAATGTAGAAGCATTATGATCTCCCTATATACCATTTAACAGGGTTAAACCTATTGTATCAAATACTTAAGAAAAAGCGCAAGTCTTTGCGCTTTCACTCGATAAACTCTATTATCGACAAAACCACAAGAACATGTTGTTCAGCACGTGTAATACGTGCCTGTCCATCACCACGTTGTGTTCCATAGTATCCAAACTGCGCATGGTTCCCACCAAGAATCATTTGAAAAATCGTATCAGCAGGCAATAAATCTTTTCTCTCATCATAATGTTCCCAGTTTATTACTTCATCAAACTCAGCCGTGATTGACAACACAGGCAAATCTTCATTAGAAATATCTACACCACTAGGAAAATAACTCCCCAATAACACCAACCCATCCAACTTATCAAAATCAACATACGCTAAACTTGCACCACCCAATGAGTGACCAACACCATACCACGGGTAATCACTAGGAAAAGTGTCAACGATGTCATTAAAAGCACTTCTATTTAATATCGCTAAATTTAAAGGCATACGTACAATAAAAACACGATAGCCCTCTTCATGTAAAAGATTCGCTAACATAGCATACGCATGTGCCTCAACTAAGCCACCAGGATAAATAACAATATTTCCCTTATATGTCTCTTGATCAAAAACAATAACATTGTTTTCTTCATAAACATATTCGCGTTCCAATATTGCGTCCATATCATCCATTGCTTCTTGTGTCATCGCCATGATAACAATCAAGCCAATAATACCTAGTAACAAAATCGCACTAGCGAAGCGAAATAACCACCGATAGATATTGTGCATACTATCGTTTCTGCATTGGCATACGTTTAGCCATCATAATATCTGGTTTATTCAACCCGTTCGCATCGGGAATAACCCCAACAATTTTAAACCCCATCTTTTCATAAAACGCATACGGATGCCGATCAAGGTTTTCTATATTCGCAATTGCAGTAAACGTATCCTCATATAAATCCACTTGCGACAAACTCGTACGATCAAACTCATCATCCGTCCCTAAATAAAGTGTAACACATCCTTTAGCACGCATACTGTCTTCTAATGTTTCATACAAAGCACGTCCAATTCCTTTTCCTTGATACGTCTTCGTAACAGCAAGTGGGTGTAGTTCCCACCCCGTATGCGCATATTGTGCTTTGGCACCAATAACACCAACAATCTCATCTTCAACTTCTGCAACAAGCACCACAAAATCACCAATACAAAGCGATTTAGCTTCTTCAAAAGCTTCTTCAAGATTTCGATAAGCATGTGGAAAAGCTTCGTGTAACAGCGCTGCAACACGCTTTAATGCTGAATGCTTTGTCCCATCAAGTTTATATATTTTCATAACGTCCTCCTCATCAACCTATAAAGACTTATAAAACCATCTTATGTTTAGTATATCATTTTTAACACTTAAAACCCTTTGTATTCCTTATTTTCTTGACACAAAAACAATTAATTATTACTATAAAGCTATTGATAAAGCATTTACAAAGGAGCCGCTTATGATCGAAATTAAAAATCTTACCAAATCGTACGGAACCAACAAAGGTGTTTTTAATCTAGACTTAACTGTACAAAAAGGCGAAGTCTTTGGTTTTTTAGGTCCGAATGGCGCCGGAAAAACCACCACAATCAGACATTTACTTGGATTTATAACGCCAGACAATGGTACCGTAAAAATCGCTGGTAAAGACTGTTTTAAAGAAGCTCATACAATACAAAAAGATTTGGGTTATATTGCAGGTGAAATTGCTTTTTTCAACCATATGAAAGGCGCAGAATTTTTGCATTTTATTGCAAAGATGCGCGCACTAAGTAATCTCGATAAAATGCATTCTTTAATCGAATTTTTAGAACTCGATATCCATGTCAAAATTCGCAAAATGAGCAAAGGTATGAAACAAAAACTCGGTATTGTTGCGGCGTTAATGCACGACCCAAAAATACTTATTTTAGATGAGCCAACAAGCGGCTTAGACCCCTTAATGCAAAACAAGTTTGTTGAGCTTATTAAACGCGAGAAAAAACAAGGTAAGACAATACTTATGTCTTCACACAATTTTGAAGAAATTGAACGCACCTGTGATAGGGCACTCATTATTAAAAACGGTAAGAAAATGGCCCTTTCAAATATCAAAGACCTTAAAAATGTTGAACGGAAAATATTTTATGTCGCTTTACAAAACACAAAGGATAAAGACATAATACTGAAGAGTGATTTAAAAATCATCAAACAAAACCATACTGATTTTGAAATAGAGGTTAGTGGTAATTTAGACTATTTTATCGATGTATTATCTACTTGTAAAATTAAATCATTAGATATCAAAAAGCAACAATTAGAACAAGTTTTTATGGACTATTATAAAGAAGGTGGTGGTAAGGATGATTAAGGCTTTACTAACACATAACATAAAGAGTAATTATAAAATATTTCTTATCTTCCTTGCTGTTATGACAATGTATTCTAGCATCATCATCGGGATGTATGACCCCGACGATGCTGCTGCTATCGAAGCGATGATGGACCTCATGCCCGAAGCGCTGATGAACGCGATGAACTTTACAATCATATCGGGTGACCTCATTGGATTTATTGGTGGGTATTATTATGGGTTTATCATTGTCTTATTCCCAATGATTTTTACAATCATCTTAAGCTTTAAACTCATGGGTAAAATAATTGATGATGGATCTATCGCATTCATATTATCTACCCCACACACAAGAAAAAGTATGATTATTACACAAATATCAACTTTAATTCTCAATATTTTTACTTTGTTGTTTGCTACAACCATTATCGGGATGCTACTTACAGAAATAATGTTTGCAGGATTATTAGATATACAAGTTTATATCCTACTAAATGTCGGTGCCTTCTTACTGTTTTTTGCAATCGGCAGTATCACATTTTTCTGTTCTACCGTTTTCAACGAAGCAAAAAACGCGATTGGTTTAAGTATTGCTGTTCCCGTTGGTTTCTTCATTATCGACATGCTAGCGAGCGTCAGTGAAGACATCGCTTTTCTTAGATTTTTTTCAATATTTACCTTGTATGACAATATCGCCATTGTTACGGGTGAGGCTTGGATTTGGCTACAATTTTTAGCATTGTTAGCCATCGGGATTTTCCTGTTCATCGGCAGTACAATAGTTTTTTTAAAGAAAGATTTAACCATATAAAAGAGCTTGCAGAATTGCAAGCTCTTTTTACACATAACATGAAATTATAACATTTTTTTTATATACGTACTAACCTTTTCATGCGTTTCATCATCAAATGTAAAATGCTTTTCTTTTGCAACGCGATGCCCGTAATCCTTAAACAAATCCATAAGCAATACAAGTGTTTCTTTAATCGCTTTATCTTTGGCTGGTGCATATGTATCTAAATATGCTTCATACGCATCGGTTTCTAATAATCTGTGATAATATTTTTTATGTTTCCCAACACTAACGCGATAACTATGCATTGCTCCTATATACCAATCTATCATACCTTCTAAACACTGTCTTAATAGTCCCACATATACCATTGCGTCAGTAATTTCGCTACGCTTTAAACCTTTTATAACACTTGGAACCAACCAAAAGAACTCATTCATACAGCTATTGAAAATGGCCTCGTTCGGTTCTTTAACGTAATAATGCGCTTCTGTTTGCGTTGGCATACGATCAACTCTATTATCTTTATCAAGCCAAAGCAATGCCAACCCATCTGAGTCCACAGTGACATCTCTTACCATCTTGCTGACATCTTTTATCGTTAAATCTATGCGATTTCCATCCTCGAACAACATCAACCAAACATAAACATTACTTCTATCGTCTTTATGAAATATAAAATCTTCCGTTGTTTGCATTAAAAAACGTTTACCGAACACATCAATCCACTGATTGTCTTTTGGAAACGACTCAAAATCATCTACATAATAAACAATATCATAATCCATAAACTGATCGCGTAAAGCATTTGGATTCGCGCGTGATCCATTTAAAACAACACCGCGAATACGTTCATCTTTTTCAGCGACATCTAAAATCAATTGACGCATTTCTTCAACAGTTCGCATGGATACCCCTTTCTAAATCCAACAATATTCTTTTTGTTTCCAATCCACCGGTAAAACCGCCTATTCGACCATTTGCTGAAATAACCCGATGACATGGCACAAAAAGCAATAATGGATTCTTACCTAAAGCATTACCAACAGCACGATAACTATTAGGCCTGCTTACTTTTTTTGCTAACATTTGATAACTGATTGTTTCACCGTAAGTTGTGTTTTGCAGTGTTTCATAAACGCTCTTTTCAAAAGCAGTTCCCGTTAACTTCAGTGGTATAGAAAAATGCTTTCTAGTACCTTCTAAATATTCAACGACTTGTTTTATACCCATTTTGATTAACGCTGTTTCTTTTTGAATACACGTTTCATCCCAATCAAAGCCACACCTTAACAACGCACCATGTTCTTCAATCAAACACAAAACACCAATCTTCGTCTCATAACAATACCCATACTTCATTTTATCTCCTCACAATCCTAACCGTTTATAAATGGATTGAATAAAAACACCTTTCATATTTAAATACCCATCAATATCGTGTTTGTATTTAGCTGCAGCTTGATACTTAATAGCAGCATATGCTTCTTTTGCATCAGCATGATTGACTAAATACGCCTTAAAGGCTAAATGTTTTTTTAATTCCATACTATCTTTCGGACAAACATATAGATGATGCGTCATAAAAGGTGTTTTTTTATACTTAAAAGCTTCCCTAGTTTTAATACCTTGATCACCATTATGGTAATACCCTAAAGCTTCAAGTTTAGTTTTTACAGTCTGAAACACACCATAATGCTCAATAACAATATCTATATCTATAATAGGTTTAGCGGCTAACCCTTCAACAGCAGTACTTCCAACATGTTCAATCGCAACAAAAGACTGACCGAGTCCTTGTTTTAAAAACGCCTCAATTTCCCTAAACGCATCTTTCCACTCAGCACGGTAGGGTTCAACTACAATTGTTCGCATAACACCACCTCGTATATATTATACCAATAAAAAACATGAAACCACAGCGGCATCATGTTATTCTTTTAAAGATTTAAATTGTTTTCTAAATAAAATGTAATGAATAATAACCCAAGTCATATAAAAAGTAATAAATTGAACGATAAAAACATTAATTACACGTTCCTCTGCCATCACCGATATCAGTACAATAAAAATGCTTGCAGCAATAAATCCTTGTATCCAAATACGTAAATGCATCTTTCTGCGTATCATCTGTTTATCTTCCATATTGTTCACCTCCCCTATACTTTATCATAAATTAGGGTAATGTCAATTCATCACTTATCATCGATTTAGTTGAAATCAAGTTCCTAATACTTTATAATACGTTAAGTAAATATCACTAAAAACAAAACGATACATTCAAAGAGGTGTTAAAATGCCAGAACTTCTCATCATCGGTGCAACGATTGGTGCTTGTTATATTATTGTTACGTTAAGTCACCTATTAGGGAAAATCCATATATCTTTTTATTTTATTTTACCCGTTTTGACACTATTTATTAGTATCTTACTGTTTGCATTTGCTGTGATAATTCAACATACACAGTATGCTGGTTATTTTCTATATGGTGCATTAGGTCTATTTTGGGCCGCAATTATCACCCTTATAATAAACATAGTTACCGTAAACAAATCCAGAAAAAAAGGCTAATCCAATTAGCCTTTTTTTCTTATCTCTTGATACCATCGTTTTACCGCATCTACTTCTTTAGAGCCGATACTATGACCTTCATTAAACCACGCTAACGTAACATCAGCTTGACTTGATTTAAACATCCCTTCAAGCATTTCTGACTCTTGAGCTGAACAAATCGGATCATTCACCCCTGCAGAAATAAATATCTCTTTATCTAATAACTTAGGAAGCTTAGCATTTTTAAACGGCACCATAGGATGTAAAAGCATTGCGCCTTTAAACGTCTCCGCCGTATGAAAAAGAACACTTGCTGCAATATTAGCCCCATTTGAATACCCTAAAGCATACACATTATCTTTATCAAATCCCAGTTCCTTTGACAAACGTTCAATGCGATCGATCATCGCGCGTGTTCTTATTTTAAGATCATCTTCATCAAATACACCAGGCCGTAAACGCTTGAAAAAACGGGCCATACCATCTTCAATAACATCTCCGCGTAAAGCCAATATTGAAGCATCACTATCAATCGCTTTCGCTAAAGGTATTAAATCATGTTCAGTGCCACCGGTCCCGTGTAATAAAACAATCGTAGGCGATTTCTTACTTCCTTCTTTATATAAATGATTCATACTGATCACTCCGGTCTTTTTAATGTTATTATATTCCCTAAACTTACATAATCATTTTTAGATAATCTACCAATTGGTTTAAGTGATTGAATATTAATCCTACCCTCAGTCAACAAGCTTTCATCAACGTGCATATGAATTGCCTTACCAATAATCATATCACTGTCTTCAAAAGCCACATGTTTATCCAGTACACATTCAAAATACACCGGACTCTGATTCAAATGAGGCACTTCAAAACGATCGTTTTTAGAAACCGTAAAATGCGTTATAGTCAGTTCACTTTGGTGATAAGGAATTTTTGAAGCACTCAAATTCGTATCTTCAAGATTAGCTTCTGTAACCACATGTACCACAAACTTTTTTGTTTCAAAAATATTTCTCGCAGTGTCTTTTAAAGCCCCTGCTTTTTTACCAATAACAATCGATAACCGTGCAGGAGAAGCTGTAACAATATTAAAGTAACTAAACGGCGCAACATTGACTACACCTGATGCACTAGTAGTCGTCACAAGTGCAATCGGTCGTGGTATAACTGTTGAAGTTAACCACTTGTATGCATCTTCTTTAGAAACCGTTTCTAAATCTATTTTAATCAATTTATCACCTCGCAATTTAACGTCTACATTATAGCGTGATTAAGTAAAACACAACAAAGATATGCAATAAAAAAAGCCGAATTATTCGGCTTTTTCTGTAGGTTTATCCGCATTTGATTCTTCATAGGTTTGAAGCGATAAATCCCCCGCCACAATCCATCCTTGTTTTCTGAAAAGAATATCGATACCAAAAACCAACGTAATTGGCAAAACAAAATGTAATATAAGCACTGAAAACAAAACCCCAGGTGCATATCCCATAACATCAAACGTTGCAATTTGTCCTACCAAGCCACTTGTTCCCATACCAGCACCACTTGCATCCGTTTGAATTTTGAAAAGCAAGGTTGATAAAGGCCCTAAAAAAGCACTAACAATAATTGGCGGTAACCAAATAATCGGCTTCCTTAATATATTCTTAAATTGAAGCATACTCGTTCCAATTGCAATTGAAATAACAGCGCCAATCGAATTATCTTTTCGACTCATCACCGCAAACCCAAGCATTTGGACAACCCCACCGATAACTGCAGCACCACCAGCTATTCCACCAATAGAAAACGCAATCGCAATCGCCGCACTAGAGATAGGACTCGTTAAAGCCATCCCCATAACAACCGCAATGATAATCCCCATCATAAACGGACCATAAGCCGTTGCATCTTGAATAAATTGTCCCAGTAAGTCAGATCCCTTAGCAACATAAGCACCAATCAACAATACAACGACAAGCGCCACCAAAGAACTTACTAACGGAATCAAAATAATATCAAACGGTGTTCGCTTACGCAAAATTTGTCTAACAGCTTCAATTGCTGCAATTGTTGCAAGATAAGCCACTACCGGATCATTTGCTTCCATAATTCCAGTTGCAATGCCACCTGCCATCGCCCCTGCAATTAACGGCAATCCTGTAAGTTTCAAACTAAAAGCAACACCTAAACCAATTCCAACACCCATTAACGAAGCTAAAACACCAGCAACATCAACAAGTGGTGCAATGTTTAAATAGGTTCCTATTTGCCTCAAAATCAAGCCAATAATAAGTGTTGAAAATAACCCTAAAGCCATACCGTTCAAAGTAACAATTAAGTAATTAAGTATCTTCTTTCTAATTGTCATAATCTAGTCCTACCTATTTTGTATTTTATCCCAACATCTGCACCAATAATTCCCCAACACGCGCAACGACACCACCTAAAAAAATAGCTGTTGTCGTTGTTAATAATAACACAAAAACCGCAACTTTTGCATTAAATTCTTTTGCAAGTGTTGCAATCATTGCAATGCATGGAACATAAAACAACGCTACCGTAGCTCCTGTGAAAAACTGCACCGTTGTCAAATCCATATCAATCAACGGAAGTACTGCTAACTCTCTACGAACAATACCAATAATAAGCGGAGTTGCTGCCGCTTCAGGCAACCTCAACCATCCTGAAACAAGCGGTGCTAACCCCCGTCCCATAACATCAAGCACACCAATTTCATAAAGCATCGCTGTAACCATAATCGCTAAAATCATTGGGATTGCACCATCTTTAATGTAATGCTTTATCCGCATATAGATCTTTTTGGTCAATAATTTAGGTTTTGGTAATAATAACTCGGGGAGTTCCAATAACGTAAACGGCATTGCTTCCTTGTTTAACCTTTTCATCACAATACCAACAATCATCATCGCCACAAATGACATTAAAAACACAAACACAAGTGCTAACAATGAATGCTCAATCAGTAACGCCACAAACGCTCCCGATTGTGAAACGCAAGGTACCGCAAGCGAAACCATTACAGCAATAGTTAACCGTGATTTCTTAGAACGCATGCTTCGCGTTGACATAATCGCCGGAATACCACAACCATACCCAAGCATTATCGGAATAATACTTGAACCACTCAAACCAATCTTCTTAAAAATACCATCCAGTAAAACCGCTAGCCTCGGTAAATAGCCCGTATCTTCCAAAATACTCATCATCGTATAAAAAGAAATAACATACGGTAACACTAACGCAAACGGCCATTCAATACCCTTAATTAAAAACCCGTACTCCCCAACCAATATCCCTCGAACAAGTTCTGAGTCAAACAAAGTAAAAACACCTTGTTCAATCGCAGGAAACAAAAAGCCTCTCAAGATCGGCAGTAAAATAAACTGCCTTAAGCCCATTCCAAACCCAATCACAAACGCAAACAAAGCTGCAAGTACAACAATCGCAATCGGTATACCAGGCATAGGCTTAATTAAAAAAGCATACTTCCCTTGATAGGTATTTGGATCAATCGTTTTTTTAACTGAACGCTCAACAATTCTTTCAATATCTTTCCAACGATCCTCTTCTGTCTTTTGAAGATTGTGGTTAACCGTCTTATTCTCCATAACATTATGTAGCTCATCGCGTAAAGCTTGCAAACTTTTTTTCTCTAACGCAACGGTTGGAAATACCGGTACATTCAATCGTGCCGAAATCACACGATGATCAATCGTCATCCCTTTACCCTTCAACAAATCCGTACGGTTTAAAGCAACAATCGTCGGAATATTATACGCCAACACTTGCATTAAAAGATGCAAACTACTCTCTAGATTCAGTGCATCTAAAACAAACAAAATCGCCTCAGGCTTTTCATTAAGCATCGAAATAGCAACCCGTTCAGCATCATCAATAGAATCTTTAATGTCATATACACCAGGTACATCAACTAACGTATACGCCCGTTCAGCAACAACGATGCGTCCCTCTGTATATTCAACCGTCGTTCCCGAATAGTTCGATACCATAACATCCATACCAGTATAACGAGAAAAAATGGCGCTTTTCCCAACATTGGGTAAGCCCATTAATAATATTTTCTTATCGGTATGTTCTTGAATGTTTTTAAGTTTTCCCATCAATACCGCTACCTTCTAATCTTGATCAACTCTGCTAAAGCACGATCAATGACAACACTTCTGTCGCCTACCATAAAAACCAGTGGTCCAGATGCAACACTACGCGTAATCAATCTGACTTGCTTGCCGATGCGTACACCAAGCGACGCAAGCAACCTTAAATCAGGAACCTCAAATACAGTTCCTGCTTCGCCTATAGCCATATGATTTAATGATGCGATATTTCGCTGTATACCTTGCATATAAGCCACCTCAAGTATTTCATAATAAGTCTAGTTATGCCCTATTCACATCCCTAGTATAACAAGGTAAATAATAATGCGTCAACCTTATCTATACAGTTTCTAAATAGTCCTATAAACTACCGTTTAAAAATAATCACCGATTGATCAAACGCCTTCATAGACTGATCAACTTTATCCCCTATTTTCACAGTATCTGGCAAGACATCATAATGTTTTGCATAAGATTTTTTGGGCAACCTCGCCACTACAACGCGTGCTTGATTAAAGTTGATCGCCTCAACAATCTCATCAAGCGGTGCTGCTTGTAAAGCTATTAAACACACTGAATAATCCTCATTAATGGGGTGACTCCCATCAAAAACCTGGACAGTTATTAAGGGTTCAAGCTTAAGTTTCTTAACCACCCGTCGCGCACGTTTTACAGCATCTTTATCAGTGTCTATACAGATTACTTTTGCACCTGTTAACCTAGCAATCCAGATAGCAGTAAAAGGAATCGCACCACAGCCAATTTGATAAACGGTGTCAGAAGCCTTAATTGCTGCCAGTTTAATTTCATTTTTAATAATTTTTTGATAAGGCTTTACATACAAATAAATACCAAATTTACAATAACTTAAACACTTTTCCAAGCTTTGAATAAACTTTTTAATCATTTCATCCTCCAGATTAAAAGACTATTTATAAACATTACATTAACCATTGAATTCACCGTTAAACTTCACTATAATAAACACGATTTGATTAATTTATAAACTTTCTGTTTTACTATATCATACCACAAAAAAAGGTGAACACTATGGAACTTACCAAAACACAAGCTTTCGAAAAAAATCAAAAATACCTGTTCTTTATGAAGCCCTTGTTTCATTTTTATTATAAACGGCTAGTTCGCAAAGAACTATCGCTCACAACCCTTAGTAAAAGCGACCACATTCTTTTTATCGGCGCAGGTGCATTGCCACTATCCGCAGTATATCTCAAAAAATATACCGAAGCAAATATCACAATTATTGACAATAACAACGAAATGATAACTTGTGCAAATAACTATTTAAAGTCTACTAACAAAGACATTAAATCATTATGTATTGACGGTAAAAACATTGATATCGATGCTTATTCAGTTATTTTTATCGCGAATCAAGTTGCCCCAAAATCAACCGTGGTAAACTATATATTAAATCATGCCAAATCTAATACAAAGCTTTTTGTTCGGGGCGTATACACTAACGAACACAAATATCTTTGCTTAAAATGTCGTCATTACCTAGCAAAAACAAAGACAACACACCTTATACACATTACTTAAAGGAGTGATACCATGCTAAACAAACTACCAAATACACTAACCCTTATTGGTATTATACTGGGCCTCGTTGCTGCAAGTGTACTCATCATCCATCATAACTATCTACTAGCATTCCTATTAATTCTTGTTAGCGCCCTAATCGATCGATACGATGGCAAAATCGCTCGTAAACACAATGTAGAAAGTACACTTGGTAAATACTTAGATAACACCAACGATATCATATCCTTTAGCATCACACCAGCCATCGCAATCACATTAACACAACCACTTAGTCACATAAGTATAAACATCTTCCTTGCGACACTTTATCTTTTAGCTTCAATGCTTCGTCTTCACAGCTTTTCTAACGCGACTGCGCCAACACATCTAAAAGGCCTACCCACAACCATTGGTGCCTTAATTATCTTGCTTAGCTTGTTGTTATTAAATAGATTCAACACCGACACACAGCCTTATACAATAATACTTACTAGTATCACAATAGTTACTTCAATACTTCTAATCCAACGAAAATTCATAAAAAAAATATAGTCAAATGACTATAATTTTTTTCCTAGTTCTAACCGAACTTCACGGTTCTCAATATCTTGATTCGAATAACAAAGCGTGTCTAATCCACTAAGCTCAAACCCAACACTGTGATAAAAATCAATCGCATTTACATTACAGCTTTGCGTTTCTAAAACCAGTGCGCGCGCACCCAAAGCCATCCCGCGTTCACTTGCAAACTGCATCAGTTTTGTTGCAATACCTTGCCGTTGAAAAGCTTCAAACACTATGCATTCACTGATTCGTAAGCGTTTTGACCAAGCTTCAAAATCAATTTCAATAATACCTACTAGCGTCTCATCACGAAAATACCCATAAGCCTCAGCGCGTTCGCGATAAGGCTCATATAAATAATCGACAAAACTTTTTTTTACAGCCCTATCAAACGGTTTTTTAGTGAGTGTTATTTGAATCGTATTAGAAGCAGTAGTCATTGAAACGTCATAGTAAGCTTTTGTTTCATAACTAAACGTAATTGGATACTTTTCATAACTATTTTTGTCGAGTAACTTAATCATATACTAACCTCTACATATTAGATTGAACAAACTTCAGCAACGCTTTCTCAAACGCGGCGTCTTGTTGCTTTGTTCTTTTTTTTATGACCGGTGGACGCTTGTGAGCTCTTCGCATTTGTTGTGCAAGATGACGACGCATTAGTAACCGATCAATGTTATCATTCGTGAACATCCAACCATCTTGATGCAGCGCATACCCTTGTTTTCCAAGCACAAGCGCTGCTAATCCATAATCTTGTGTCACCACTAAATCACCCTTTTGAACCCGGGCCACAATTGCATGATCAGCGACATCATGACCACTATCGACCATGATACATTCGCCATAGTCTTCCTCTATTTGATGGTTCACATTATTAATAATAATCAGGGGTATCTGAAACTCTTTTGCAAGCCGTACAACAATTTTACGGACAGGACTACCATCTGCATCAATTAAAATTTTCATACAATACCCCTCAAGACAAACTCGCTTCCCATTCAGCATCCTTAAACCCAATCAACACAAAATCATCCCCAATAAGTAACGGTCGTTTAATTAACATCCCATTAGATGCTAATAAAGCAACCAACGCATCACGTGTCATCGAATCAATTTTATCTTTTAATCGTAAGTCTCGATAGACTTTCCCACTTGTATTAAAGAGCTTTTTAATATCAATATTATACGTTTCAATCCACGCATGCAGCTCAGTTTCAGTAGGCGGATTATCAACAATATGGCGCTGATTAAAAGCCAGCCCTTTTTGTTTTAAAAACCGTTTCGCTTTTTTACATGTTGAGCATGGTGGATATTCAATAAGTACAAGCATTATATTATCTCCTTAGCTAAATCTTTCAACTTCTTGATCTGCTCATATTCGCCAATAACAATAAGTTTATCTTTGACTTCTAAGATTGTATCCGTCTTCGGGTTAAACTGAAAACTATCTCCACTATGCTTTCTGATAGCCAAAACAATCAACCCCGTTTTCTCAGGTATTTTACAGTTTTTTAATGACGTATTCACCAAACCGCTACCTTGCTGAATCGTAATCTCTTCTAAATCTAAAGCAATATCATCCGTTTCAATAACATGGTCCATAAAATATGAAAGCGATGGCTTAAGCATCGTTGTAGCCATTTTTCGACCACCGAGTTCATTTGGTGAAACTGTATAGTTCGCCCCTGCTCTCTTAAGCTTGCGATGCGATGCTTTATCAATTGCACGAGAGACAATTTGAATACGCTCATTAACTTGCTTCGCAGTTAAAACAACAAATACATTATCGGCATCTTTAGAAAGCGCTGCAATTAAACCTTTCGCTCTATCGACACCTGCTTTCATTAACACATCATCGTGCGTCGCATCACCGCGCACATAGTTTACCCGTAAATCGTGTAACTCTTCAATAACATCTTCATCTTGCTCAATAACAACAAAATCTATCCCTTGTTTAAGAAACTGATTAATAACATAATCACCAGTTTCCCCTGCACCACAAATAATAATATGATCTTTTAACTCAGATACCGCTTTTTCCATTTTTCGTACCCTCCAAACTTCATTAACATAACCCCCACTAAATAAAGACACTACCCGTGAGGCCAAAAACCCTAAAATACCAACACTAATAATGATTACAAAAATTGAAAAGATCTTTGCTGCTTGCGTCATTTCAGCAACTTCAGTATACCCAACAGTGGATATTGTTATAACCGTCATATACAAAGCATCCACAATATTGAGATCGAGTAAAACCATATATCCTAAAACCGCAAACAAAACAATAAACAAAAACACCATAATCGTTAACACTATCTTATGTTCAAGCTTCATTCCATCACCTTATCTTGTGACATATCACCATTATTATAACATAATCACATCATATATCTCAAAGAAAAAAGCCTTTAAAAAGGCTCAATTTAAACGTTTTTTCACACTCTCAACAATACCATCGATAACATCAACATTCACATCTAACCCTCGCACAAGCGATTTAACTTTAGAAAACATTTCATCAACTTTTAACCGAGCTTCCTTAATTCCCAACAACCTAACGTACGTCGACTTCTCATTACGGACATCACTCAACGATTTCCCCATCATTTTCTCATCACTAATAACTTCAAGGACATCATCTTGGATTTGAAACGCAAGTCCTAATGTTTTTCCAATCGATTCCCACACTTTAATATCTCTCTCATTCGCAATAACTGAGGCCATCATTAACGGTGCTTCAATAAGTTTTGCAGTCTTATGGTGATGAATTGATTCCAACACCGCTTGAGTCACAGACGCACCTTCATAGTGCAAGTCCAATACTTGTCCATATACCATCCCTTTAGAACCAGCACGCGTAGCTAAAATTTGAATCAATTGAACCTTCTCATGCGCACTTAAAACAGTATCTTCTGAAATTAAACTAAACGCATCCGTCAACAAAGCATCTCCAGCTAAAATAGCAGTTGCCTCATCAAACGCAATATGCGTTGTTGGTTTTCCTCTTCTTAACGCATCATCATCCATCGCTGGTAAATCATCATGGATTAATGAGTATGTATGAATATACTCAATACTTAACGCCACAGAAATATACTGTTTCCATGGATATCCATACGCATCTAAGACAGCCAACATTAAAACCGGCCGGATACGCTTACCACCTGAAAGCAATGCGTATCGCATCGCTTCATGTAATCTATTTTCACCTTGAACACTATCTGCCAACGCTTTATTCACTTCAGCACTATAATATGACATTATATCCATGTCGTTACCTCTTCGACTGCTTTACGTTTCTTAACGCGCAACCCATCAACGGTTTTATACCCTAAACTCACAATCAAACGAACCTTAGCTTTTTTTTCTAACCCCAATACACGCCGCACTTTAGATTCAGAAAACCATCCTAAAATACAAGATCCCAGCTTTAAACTCGTCGCCGCGTGGACAATGTGCGAAGCAACTATACCAATATCATAAGCCGTCCACATTTGCCGCTTTACTTTTTCTAACGCCCTAACGCCTAAACTTTTCTGATCCTCAACAATAACAATAAATGCCCCCGCATCTTTATTAAACTTCTGTAAAGCTTTTGCTAACGTATTGCGCTTTTCTTCTTCCATCACCACATAAAAATGCCAAGGTTGTTGATTCGTTGCTGAGGGTGCTAATCGTGCCGCTTCTACAATATATGCTAAGTCAGCTTTAGCAATCGCCTTTTTAGTATAATCACGGCAACTCTCTCGATCTTTTACCAAACGTAAAAAGTCCATAAAAACCTCCTAAAACAATCCAATGACCAAAAAATATATAATCGGAACTAACAAAGCCGGCAACATATTCGCGACTTTTGTTTTTGTAATTCCCATA
>SKIY01000050.1 GCA_007116205.1 Candidatus Izemoplasma sp.
GATATTATTACATTCAAAAATCATTTAAAAACATGCGAAGCATCACTTCGGAAAAAACATGACGAGAAGTTCATTAACAAAATGTTAGATCCGTTACACATACTTAAAGAAAATAAAATGTTTTGGAATGGCAATACCGAAGCAATCGCTATTTTCGCCTCTTTAAAACAATACGTTGTTTTTAGACTCAATAAAGCTGTTAAAGAAAAAGCAATCGTTGCGGATAGCTTTCATACAAAACCATTGATAAGACATTTTCAAGCACGAGGAACATTTGATGTATTAACGCTAGCACGTCAAACGTTTGCGCTTTATACATGTAATCAGGATGTATGCCACAAAGTGGAGTTTGATGCAGAGACGCCGGTCACTAAAGAAGACGTTTTAGGCACAGTCGAAGGAGAACAATATCTTTCACATGCATCTTATGGTGGCGCTAGCAGTCACACGATGTATCATGGGCATGAAGACAATAAAGATATTGTTGATAAGGATACTGAACGCTATTTTCGATATGTTGATCAGTTTATAAATGATCGCTTTTCTAAAGTTACCAAACATCATTTAGTACTGTGGGCATTACATGAACACCACAGTGTGTTCCATAAAATTTCGAAGAACAAATATTTACTTAAAGAAGGCGTTTCACAATCGCATAAAGCTTTAACAGAACCAATTATTCAAAAAGAGGCTTGGAAAGTTGTACAACCGCGACATGAAGAAGAGATTCAAGCAATTGTTCAAAAATATCAGCAAGACCTTTCTAAGAACCTTGCTTCAGACAACATTGATGAAATTGGCAAAAAAATCATTGAAGCGAATATTGATGTTGCCATTATTGCTTCTGATCTATCAATACCAGGTAAGTTAAATACGGATGATGGAACAATCACGCAAGGATCAATAGATGACCCTATGTATGATGATGTACTTGATGATTTAGCTGAATACACAATAAAACAAGGCGGGTCAGTATTGGTTTTAGATGAAGCGGATATGCCTACAAATAAAGGTATTGCTGCAATATTTAGATATTAATACTTTATTGAAGAAAATACTTTTGTTTATGGAAGCTACAGTCTTTAATCTATAATTAAAAGATAATTTTACGAGTGGATATATATCAAATTCCGTATGTGGGTAAGCCGATTTGTTCATTGCAAATCGGCTTTTTATATGATTTTTAAAGAACATAAAACAATCTATGCTATAATAAAATCGAAAACGTTTTAGTATAAATTGGAGGGTTATCATTGAAAAAAATACCAATTGAAGAAAAAATTAAATTAACTAGTGGACAGGGCAACTGGCATTTGTTTGAAAGTGACTATTTAAAGGGTCGAAAAATTAATGTCGCAGATGGACCACACGGTGTTAGAGTGTATGGAAAACCTGTAAATGATGGCGATTTTTTAAGTAAAAGACATTTAGAAGCTACAACCCTATTTCCGAGCGCCTCAGCAATGGCTTCGACATGGAATCGGTCTTTAATCGAAGCGGCGGGAAAAACGATTGGAAAGGAATGTCGGTATCATCAAGTGGATGTCCTTCTTGGTCCTGGTATGAACTTAAAGCGAAGCCCGCTTGGCGGACGCAATTTTGAGTATTACAGTGAAGATCCATATTTGACCAGTGAAATCGGACAGTATTTTGTAAAAGGCGTTCAGTCAGAACAAATCGGGGCATGCATTAAACATTTTGGGTTGAATGAACAAGAAACGATGCGTCGTTTTGTTGATGTGAAGATAGATGAACGCACCATGCATGAAATGTATCTATATCCTTTTTATAAAGTTATAAAAAAAGCTAATCCTTGGATGGTTATGAGCAGCTATAATAAATTAAACGGTACTTATGCTTCAGAATCTTCATATTTACTCCAAGATGTACTTCGTAAACAGTGGAGTTATGATGGTGTGGTTATTTCTGATTGGGGAGCGATACAAGATAAAGTGAAATCCATTAAAAACGGTATGAATATTGAAATGCCTGGACCCTCTTCATTTAATCAAACTGTCAAAAACGCATTAAACGATAATACACTAACAGCAGAAGAACTTGACAATAGCTTAAAACCATTGTTTGACTTACATGAAAAGGTAGAAAAAATTGAAAAATTGAAACATATCGATTTAGAGAAACATCATTCGGTTGCAAGAAAAGTTGCGCGTGAAGCCATCGTTTTATTAGAAAATGATGGGGTTTTACCAATAAAAAATAATGATCAATTGGTTGGAATTATAGGTCAGTTTGCAAAAAAACCTAGAATAAATGGTGGCGGTAGTGCAACTGTTAAACCTTATAAACAAGAAATACCATTTGATGCATTTACCAAAGTATTTCCAAAACATTTATATGCGGATGGATATCAAGAAAACGACACAACAGATACGCTTTTAGCTGAGGCTGTAAACGTTGCACGCGAAAGTGAACTCGTCTTTTTCTTTACAGGAACAACGGATGCGATTGAAACCGAAGGAAAAGATCGCGATCACATGCTTTTACCAAAGGGACATCTTGAAGTTTTTGAAGCGATTCGCAAGGTGAATGATAATATTGTCGTTATTTTAAGCAATGGGAGTGCACTTGACTTACGTGCATTACGGCCGTATAGTCGAGCCATCTTAGAAACATGGTTTCTAGGCGGTGCGGCTGCAAATGCAATAGTGGATATTGTGACGGGTCGCATTAGTCCTAGTGGAAGACTCCAAGAAACATTTCCGTTAAAACTAGAACACACCCCACATTACGGCACCTTTCCACCACTAGTAAATGTCGATTACCATCACGATTTAATCATGAATGGATATCGTTACTATGATACCCATGACTATGAAGTCTTGTATCCATTTGGGTATGGATTAAGCTATGCAGATATTGTCTATAAAGATATCTCGTGGTTGAAAAATCCATCCAGTGACAAAGCTTTCGTTACAGTCAATGTCACTTTAGAAAACCGCAGTAATATTGATGCTTATGAAACAGTTCAAGTTTATGTTGGTACAAAAATAAGGTATTTAATTAAACCGCAAAAAGAATTAAAAGGGTTCGAAAAAATATGGTTAAAAGCGAATGAAACAAAAACAATTACGATTGAACTACCATTAGAAGCATTTGAAACCTATGATGAAAAACATCATGGTTATGTTATATATAACGGTACTTACAAGGTGAGTATAGGGCGACATAGTCGAGAAATATATGACACGTATCAAGTTGAAGTATCACACCAAAATAGATATGAACCGCGCATCACTTTTGATTATCCTGTTAGATTTTTAGAACTTTACTATCCAGAATGGTTTACTTATATTGAGAAAAATTATAGAAAACTTTGGTGGCATGAAAAAGAAGAGCCGATTTGGCGTATCCTTGATCGATATAAACGGCATAACAATGTAACTGAAAAAGCAATGGAAGATTTGATTAAGCAAATTAAAGAAGATATTAAAACATGAACAAACACGCTTTACGACTCAATTAGGGTTAAAAAGGTATAGTATGTTATCCGATGTGTTATCGAGACGCAAGGTCAGTAAGTTGCAGTCGATGTAGAATATCCTAGAGCCAACTAATATATAAAAACAGCATTATAAGCACTTGGTAGTATGTAAAACACACTTTCAATGAGTAACCCACACATTATGCGTGGATATGACTCTTTTGAAAGTGTGTTTTTTTGAAGTGCTTATAGTAAAATCTATTATAAAACTTAAATCCTTATCGCTTACCTTGGTCGTAAATTTGTCCGAGCGCCTTAGGTGCACGACTAGATTTAGAAAATATTGCAAGGACTAAAATTGTAGCAACATAAGGTGTCATTCGGTAATAAGCACTTGGAATACCAAGATTATTTAAGAATGGAATATTGGTATAGTATTGTCCAAGTACACGGGTCAATCCAAAGAATATAGCACCAACCGCGATGAAATGCGGCTTCCAGTTACCGAATATCAATACTGCAATAGCTAAAAAGCCAAGTCCTGCAACGGTAGGCGCATATTCAGTAGAAGTATTTGCGATAAACGTAACGCCACCAATACCAGCTAAAGCCCCTGAGATTGATACTGCTAAAAACCGTAAACGATATATATTGATTCCTAAAGAATCTGCTGCATGTGGGTTTTCACCACAAGCCCTAATACGTAATCCTAAACGGGTTTTATACATGATAATAATCGTTATGATTAAAATACCAATACCAATTAGTAAACTTGTATACATTTGCGTAAAAAAGATATCACCAATAAAAGGGATGTCTCCCAGTACAGGAAATTTATTTATAATAAATCGCGAGGTATAAGAGATTTGTGAACCACCAGTCGGTCGACCATCTATATGACGTTGCGTGGTTCGAGCGACAAAAACAACAAAAGATACAGCAAATAAGTTTAATGCAGTTGCACTAATAATTTGATCGGATTTCATGTAAATTGAAGCCCAAGCATGAAGCATAGAATAGATAGCGCCTGTTATTGCACCAATAAGGATGGCCGCAATATAAATTAATTGGACATTCATATCTGTGTTTCGTTCTAAAGTTTGAACCATCCAAATACCAAAAAAACCACCAACTAGCATTATTCCTTCCAATGCGATATTCGTAACGCCACTTCGTTCCGAAAAGAGTCCACCTAAAGCGACTATCAACAAAGGAATTGCGACTATAAATGTCGATTGCATAATTTCATAAAATACAGTCATTAGTTATCCTCCTCCACACTAGCATCCTTTGCTTTTGCTTTGAAGAGGGCTTTAACTTTATCTTTATTTCTTCGAATAACGATTTGTAAGGTTGCAGAAATTGCAGTGGCGTAAATGATAACACCGATAATCATATTGGATATTTCAGGGACGAAGTGGGGTTGCATATAGTTCCCACCTTGTTTAATATGGCTTAAAACAATCCCTGCAATAATTGCCCCAATAGGCTCACCAAGCCCAAGTAAAGCAACCGATATTCCTTCAAAACCTTCTGCAAATATCTCAACTGAGGTTGGAATGGTTTTTCCAATATTAGAGTATAACAAAGCGCCAGCCAAACCAGCAATCGCACCTGATATCGCCATCGAAACAATTATATTGCGTTTAGTATTCATCCCTGCATATTGGCTACCTTGCATATTAAACCCAGAAGCCCGCAACTGAAATCCCAAAGTAGTTTTATACAAAATAATGTGTGCTATAATACCGACGACTATTGCGATTAAAAAGCCTATAGTTAACTGTGAAGTCGATCCCAATACACCTCTTAATAAGTGTGGAATTTGAGCAGAGGATTGAATGTTTCTTGACCCCCCTTGGGTGAACGGGTTCAATATATTCCTGTTAACTAAGTGTACCAATAAACTGGCTGCAATCCAGTTTAACATTATCGAGACTACGACTTCATTAACGTTTCGGAAGGCTTTTAATATACCAGGAATCAACCCCCAAAACATGCCTGCAAGGGTTCCAAGGAAGATAGCGACCATCCAATGAATTGGAGCAGGTAAAGACCATAATACACCGACATGTGCAGTCACATATGCAGCAACCATCATCTGCCCAGAAGCACCGATGTTAAACAGTCCAGTACGAAAAGCGAA
>SKIY01000069.1 GCA_007116205.1 Candidatus Izemoplasma sp.
ATAATTTTCAAATTTCAATAGAGTCCTCCGGAGATAATTTTGAATTTGATGAAAGTGCTTTTGGAGAACTAGAGTAAATAATTAAAAAGCTTCCCGCGGGAAGCTTTTTTTAATGGAACTGTCGGAGTGCATCGTGAATCACTTCTGATACTGTTGGATGGGCATGGATAATATCGTGTGCTTTTTGAATCGTTTGTTTCGTGTGGATGAGTGTTGTTAACTCGTGAATGAGTTGATCGGCACTATTACCGATAATATGAGCCCCAATTAAAACATCTTCCATATCTGTAATCAGTTTTACGAAGCCATCAGTATCATCCATCGCTTGTGCTTTAGCGTTTGCTTTAAAGAGCGCTTTGACGGTCTTATAAGTATCCGCTTTTAAATCATCTTCTTTAACGCCAACACTTGCGATTAAAGGATGTGAAAATATAACACTAGGCACTACATCAAGACGAATATTATCAGATTTATTCAAAATATGATTAACGGCGCGATACCCATCATATGTCGCTTTATGCGCAAGCATCATTTCATTATTAACATCACCAATTGCGTAAATATGATCGATATTGGTTTGCTTATTCGTGTTTACTGCGATACCGTGTTCATTGTGCTTAATATTAACGGCATCTAAATCTAGTCCACCGAAGTTGGCTTGTCTACCAACTGCGACTAACACCGCATCAACTTCTACTGATTCTACCCTTTTTGGTGTCTCAAAACGTGCGATTATGGTATGCTGCTTTTGAACAACTTCTTTAAGCGCCGCATTGGTATGAATAGTAATGCCTTGACGTTTAAACAAGTTGCGTGCACGTTTACGGATTTCTTTATCTTCTGTCATTAAGATTTCATCTTGGAAGTCAATCAAGGTAATCTCGCTTTTAAAAGCATGAAATATTTGCGCCAGTTCTGTACCAATAACACCCGCGCCAACGACCAGCATTTTTTTAGGTAAAACAACTAAGTCGAGCAAGGTTTTACTACTATGAACACACGGTAAATCGGCACCGTTAAATGCTAACATCTTTGGTTTAGAGCCCGTAGCGATAATAATATTTTTACCCGAATATAAAACGTCGTTCACCATCACAGTATGCGCATCTACAAACTGTGCATAGCCATCTACAAGCTCAACACCACTTTGTTTTAGGCTCATATGAATGCCTTTAATTTGGCCAGCAACGATCGCTTCTTTACGGGTTTTAACTTGTTCAAAATTTAATGTGTAATTTTCTGTTTCTAGTCCAAACGTTTTTAAATTTTCAAAGTGATGGATACTTTTTGCATTTTGATACAAAGCTTTGGTGGGAATGCAACCGTAGTTTAAACATGTCCCACCAACTTTATGACCTTCGATTAAGGTAACCGAGAGGCCTTGTTTCGCAGCGTAAAGCGCTGCATCAAAGCCTCCCGGTCCTGCACCGATTATAATGACATCTTTCACGCTTCGTCGAGTAAATCCTTATACTTAACGACTGGTTTACGGGCAGCGAGTGCTTCATCGAGACGTTTTACAACGGTGTTATACGGCGCCCCTTTAACCAAGTCTGGGTCTTCTTTTGCTTCTTTAGCAATTTGCTTCATCACTTCAATAAATTTATCAATCGTTTGTTTTGATTCATTTTCTGGTGGTTCTATCATGATGGCTTCTTTAACAATTAATGGGAAATACACTGTCGGTGGATGCATATCAAAGTCAAGTAAGCGTTTTGCGACATCGAGTGTCGTTACGTGTGTTGACTTGTCAATTAAGCCATCGAAGACAAACTCATGTTTACAAATGCCTTTAAATGGAAGTAAATAATCATCTTTTAATGATTCTTTAATGTAGTTGGCGTTTAAAGTACTGAATTTAGCAATGTCAGAAAGATTGTTTTTACCAATTGTTAAAAGGTATGTATAGGCTTTAATAACGACACCCATATTGCCATAAAAATGTGATATTTGACCGATGGTTAAATCAGTTGCACCATCTAAGGTATACCCATCTTTTTCCTTTTTGACGACTGGTTTTGGTAAGAACGGTTTTAGTGCTTTCGTGACGCCCACAGGACCACTACCTGGTCCCCCACCACCGTGTGGTGTTGAGAATGTTTTATGCAAGTTGATGTGCATAATATCAAAGCCCATATCTCCAGGACGTACCATTCCGAGAAGTGGATTAAGGTTGGCACCATCATAATAAAGCAATCCACCAGCTTGATGTACGAGTTTTGCAATCTCTAAAATATCTTTTTCAAACATGCCAAGTGTATTTGGGTTTGTCAACATAATCCCCGCAATCGTATCATCTAAAACATGTTTTAAGTCATTTACGTTTACTGTACCATCAAGATTCGATTTAACTTCAACACTTTCAAGACCCGCAACTGTTGCACTAGCAGGGTTTGTCCCATGTGCTGAATCCGGCACAATAACTTTTGTACGCTTCGTATCACCGCGTGATTCATGATACGCTTTCATAATCATTAAGCCCACTAACTCACCATGTGCACCTGCATATGAGTTAAGTGTAAAGGTATCAAGACCACTTATTTCTGATAACATCCGTTGGGTTTCATAATAAACATGAAGGGATCCTTGGACGGTATCAAGTGGTTGATACGGGTGTAGATTTGCAAAACCTGGAAGGTTTGCAATGTCTTGATTGATTTTAGGGTTGTATTTCATCGTACATGACCCTAATGGATAAAACCCTTTTTCAATACCAAAGTTTTTAAAACTCACGTTAGTGTAGTGTCTTACAACATCTAACTCACTAACTTCTGGTAAACCAGGGCAATCAGGTCTTAATAACGTGTCAGGAAGGTCATAGTTTTTAATCGTGCTCTCCGGTAAACTATACCCTTTACGGTCTTTGGTTGAAATTTCAAATATCAGTTTATCGTAATACATTATTTCAACCCCCCTATAATGTGTACAAAGTCATCAATTTGTGCTTTTGTACGTTTTTCAGTGACCGCAAACGTCACTAACCCTTGTTTGGATTGATCAAAGGTAACGAGTGGTAACGGTCCTAAATAGCCTTTGTCTTTAAGTGTTTCGTTTAACAATTTTACATCAAGCGATGTTTTTAACGTAAACTCTTTAAAGAAAGGACGGTCAAAGATGCGCTCAAATGTTGGTAATTCAAGCAGTTTTTCTTCTAAATAATGGGCGTGATTAAAAGATATTTTTTGCGCTTCATAAACACCTTTTTTACCCATGATAGACATATAAATCGTCACAAATAGCGCCAGTAAGCTTTGGTTAGAACAAATATTTGAATTGGCTTTATCACGACGAATATGTTGTTCACGCGCTTGCAAGGTTAATACAAATGCACGCTTGCCATCTTTATCTTTCGTCACACCACAAATGCGACCAGGCATCTTCCGCATATATTTTTTCGTTGTTGCCATATAGCCGATATAAGGTCCACCATAAGAAAGTGGTACACCGAGTGATTGTGCTTCACCAACAGCGATATCTGCGCCCCAACTTGCAGGGGTTTTTAAATGGGTTAGTGTACTCGGGTCTTGATTAATGATGAATAACCCTTTATGTTCACTTATTACCTCACTAAATCCCGTATAATCTTCAATGATTCCATAAACATTTGGTGACTGTACAATGACACCGGCGTAATCTTTACACATCAACGACTGTAATGACGCTAAACTGGTTTGTCCCGCATCTTCTTCAATCATAACGACTTCTAATCCGCGGTACTTAGCATATGTTTTAACAACATCGATCACGTTAGGATTAACCGTTTTACTCACCAATATTTTATCGGTACGGCGTTGACCACAAGCCATAAACATCGCTTCTGCAGTTGCCGTAGCACCATCATACATCGATGCATTAGAAACATCCATACCGGTTAACTGTGTAATCATGCTTTGATACTCAAAAATATACTGTAAAGTTCCTTGTGATATTTCAGGTTGGTAAGGTGTATACGCCGTTAAAAACTCTTGGCGTTCAATTAAATGCCGAATAACGCTTGGGGTGTAGTGGTCATACGCACCCGCACCCATAAACGGAATAAGCGGTTTATTTTGTGATGTAAGCTTGTCAAAATGATCATATAGCTCAAGCTCAGACATACTACGCGGTAAATCCATATCCCGATGCATGAGTTCTTTAGGTATTTCTGCGAACAAAGCATCAAGGTCTTTTACCCCAATTTTTTCGAGCATTGCTTTAACATCTTCATGCGTATGAGGCATATATTTGTGCATCGAATTCCTCCTATTCGCAGCTATCTTCGTATTCTTTAGCGTTTAATAACTTATTCAGTTCTGATTCATCTTCAAGTTCAACTTTAATAATCCAGTTTTCCTATGGATCTTCGTTTAAAAGCTCTGGGTTGTCTTCTAACTCTTCATTGACAGCAACAATCACCCCTGATACAGGCGCGTTTAAATCAGATGCTGCTTTCACTGATTCAATTGCCGCAAACTCCGTAAACTGTGTAATTTGATCGTTTTCTTCAGGGAGTTCAATAAACACAATTTCCCCTAAAGAATCTTGTGCATAATCAGTAATCCCGATATAAGCAATACCGTCTTCTACTTTTACCCACTCATGTGATTCAGAATAATACAAATCTTTTGGAATTTTCATAGCTTCCTCCTACTTATTATAATTTTTATTATAGAATTTTTTGTTTCTTACTTTTACTTTAACACGCCTTTTCCGAATTGCAACCTCTAATTCAATCCCTTTTTTATCATACGGTTTATCGATCATCGCCATCGCGACACTTTCCCCCGTACTCGGAGCAATATAACCTGTTGTAATAAAGCCAACCAACGCCTCTTCATGATACACTTCATACCCATGTCTTAAAATTCCTTTATCAAGCATTTCAAGTCCGACAATACGACGGGTTGGTTTAGATGCTTTTTGCGATTCAATAACCGACTTCCCAATGTATGCCCCTTTATCAAATGACACTGCAAAAGACAACCCTGCTTCAATCGGTGTAATATCTTTTGTTAATTCATTTCCATAAAGCGGTAACGCAACTTCAAATCGAAGCGTATCACGACATCCTAATCCACACGGAGCAAGTTCCTTATTATCCGCAATCAGCTTATCAAAAATCACCGCAATCGCAGCACCATCTCCATAAATCTCAAACCCATCTTCTCCAGTATATCCGGTTCTTGAGACCAATACAGATTTACCATAAACTTCCATGTTATCAAAAGTAAAAAACGTCAGTGTAGAAAGATCATAGTTTGTAGCTTTTTGAAGCATTTTTTCTGCTAAAGGCCCTTGTAAAGCAACTTCACTGGTTTCTTCGCTTTGATTAATCACTTCAACATCAAATTGCTTGTTTTGCATGATCCAATCATAATCCTTATCAAGATTAGACGCGTTTACGACCAATAAATAATGTTCATCATTGACTTTATAAACCAGTAAATCATCAACGACCCCTCCGTTTTCATAACACATCATGCCATAAAGAATTTGATTTGCAGTCATCGCCCGAACATTATTTGTGAAAAGATAATCAACAAAATCGGTGGCTTCTTTCCCTATAATAGCAATTTCACCCATATGTGAAACATCG
>SKIY01000095.1 GCA_007116205.1 Candidatus Izemoplasma sp.
AAGACGCTGTCCATGCTTGGGTTGGCACGCACACCGGCTTCTTCATAGACGGTAATGTTTAACGGTTTTAGCAATTCGATAATCGCTTGGTAAATCCCAAGCTTTTTAATCGATGATTTTCCGTAAACAAGTAAGATGTTTTTGTTTGCGTATGGTTCCATCAGTGTTGTGAGTTGTGCAATTTGATCTTTTCCAAAAACTATTTTTGTCGGGTTGTGATAGGTGAAATTAATCATGATATACCTCCTTCTTTTATAATTATAGCATTTCTTGTTTTTAATCGATAGATATGGGCTGTTTTTCTTGAAAAAAAACGGTTTTATATATACACTATGTTTAACGAATGAAGGTGAGCATATGAAACCGAACTATGCAAAATCGATTGTAAATATCCCCGCGACATTTTTACGTTATCATCATTTGAAAACGATTCATCCAAGTTTACCAGTTATTGAACGGTTATTGCCGAGCTATAAACATACGGTGTTAATTGTATTGGATGGGTTTGGGGTGAATTTGTTAGACCATTTAGATGATGATGCGTTTTTAAAAAAGTTTTATTTGATGACGCTGGATTCGACGTTTCCATCAACAACGGTTGCAGCGACGACAGCGCTTTTATCTGGGTTAACACCTTATGAGAGTGGTCATGTTGGTTGGCAACAGTATCTTAAAGCTTCTGATACCCATTATACGGTTTTTTTACATGAAGATTTTTATGATGTACATAAGCCCTTAGATGCTAAGTTAAAATCGTTGTTTCATTACCCGCGCGCGCTCGACCGGATTCAAGAAAAAGATGCCGATATTGCGACGCAGTATTTTTTTCCTAAACCGATTGATCCAGATGGATATGAGACACTTTCTAAAGGATTAAAGCGCTATAAAAAGTTCCAGAGTGTGCGCGCTAAAACATTGAGTTATGTGTATTCAATTGAACCTGACGCCACAGAACACAGCTATGGCATTCACTCCGAAGAAACTGCTAGGGTCGTGCGAAAGCTTAATGAAACGATTGAAAGTTTTGTTCACTCGTTAGATCAGGAAACCTTGGTTTTAGTGACGGCAGATCACGGACTAATTGATGTTTCTCCTGTGCCAATTTTAGAAAATAGTGCTATAATGAGTTGTTTGTTAAGGAAGCCAGCGATTGAACCCAGGGCGACGGCGTTTTTTGTTAAAGATGGGATGCATGATAGGTTTGAAGCGGTTTTTAATGCGGCTTACGGGGAAGACTTTACGCTTTATGAAAGTGCGCTGGTAAAAAAACTTGGGTTATTAGGATATGGTAAGAAGCACGCATTGGTCGATGAAACGCTTGGCGATTATGTTGCGATTGCGAAGACGGATAAGTATTTTAGTGTTTATCCGCTTAAAACGGATGCGTTTAAAGCGCATCATGCCGGCTTGACTGATGCTGAGATGGAAGTGCCATTAATTGTCTATGCACCGAAAGGATTGATTTGATGTTATTAGAACAAAATCGAGGATTTAATACGTTTATTAAAACGGCCCCGGTCACGAGTTTTTTAATTGTGACGGTGACGTTAATGTTTTTGATTACGAGTTTTTATGGTGGGTTATCAAGTGATTTGTCGACACGGTTTCAAGTGTTGCGGTATTTTGGTGCCCTTGATACTGGACGGGTTTATCGTGAAGGTGAGTATTGGCGTTTCTTTACGGTCATGTTTTTGCATAATGATTTTATGCACTTTCTCTTTAATGTTGGATTTGGGCTGTTTTTGATTAGTTCTGCTTTAGAGCGGATGATTGGGCCGAAAAAGTTTGCTTTGATTTACTTTTTATCAGGGATTGGCGCGAGTGCCATTGTGTTTGGATATGATATATATATTCGTCAAACCGCTTCTTTTGGTGTTGGTGCGAGTGGTGCGATCTATGGTGTGCTAGGAACATTGTTGTTTTTGACGATGTATAAAACTGATTGGTTTAGCCCAAGAGATATTTCTAGTATTCGCGGGTTGATTTTGATTAATGTGGTGTTTACGTTTTTGGTACCACAAATTAGTACGGCTGCGCATCTTGGTGGGTTGGTGTCAGGGTTTTTACTTGCGGCGCTGTTAAATCCAAGTCGCTATTACGCGGGTAAAACGAAAGGGTTTAATGATCCTTACGACCCTTACGCACAAGAACGACATAAAAAAATTAACGAAGATGAAGACCCGTTTGATTATATTGAGATTGTCGATGATGACGATGATGATGACCGGCGTGTTTGGTAGTGTGTAGAATTTTTCTACACACTTTTTCTTTTATCATGTACAATAGGTAATAAGAGGTGATTTTTTATGAAACAGTGGGTCGAATTTGTTAGACGATCAGTCAGTCGTTTTTCTGTGTTTGATTTTGGGATGTTAAAACTGTGTTTAATATCTATTGGGGTTTTGATTGGTGTGTATTTGCATCAAACTTTAGACGGTTTTATGTGGCTTTTTTGGCTATTGTTTGTGAGTAGTTGGCTCTATATTGTCGTGCGTACATTTACGGTACAAGAGAAATAAAAATATAAAAATTTTTCAGGAGGTTATTTATGGCAGAGATTATTTTTGGAATTGTGATTGCGTTAATTATTGTTCATGAAGTATTTGAAATGGTAGCATCTAGATTGAATGATAAAGCACGGTTTTTACCGGTCCCTGAAAATGTTGAATCGGTTTATGATAAAGAGACCTATGATAAATGGATTCAGTATTCGAGTGAAAAATCGCGCTTACAGATGATTGTCGGGGGGATTAGCTTTTTGTTTGTGGTGCTAATGCTTGTTTTCGGTGGATTTAGAGCGCTTGCGGAATGGACGATGGAAAGTGGTAATTTGTATCTTGAAACGTTATATTTTATTGGGATTTTGTTTTTGATTGGTTTCATTTATAAACTCCCGTTTAAGTATTATAATACGTTTTCTATTGAAGCGCGTTACGGGTTTAACCGCTCGACAAAGCAAACGTTTGTTACGGACCAAATAAAAGCACTTTTGATGACGATTTTGTTTGGTGGGGGGATTGTTTATTTACTTGCGGCCATTTATTTAAATAGTGGGGCATGGTTTTTACCGATTGCTTTTCTTGCGTTAATGGCAATATTTTTGTTTATTAATATGACTTATACAACGATATGGGTGCCACTATTTAATACGTTGACGCCCCTTGAAGATGGCGATTTGAAAAAACGTATTGAAGATTTTGCGGCAACACAAAATTATGAGATTAAGAAAATTCATGTGATGAATGCTTCAAAGCGTTCAAGTAAGCTAAACGCGTTTTTCTCTGGGTTTGGGAAGTTTAAAAATGTGGTCTTATTTGACACTTTATTAGACAAGATGAACGATGATGAAGTCCTCGGGGTGTTAGCACATGAAATAGGCCATGCAAAACATAAAGATGTTGTGCGTAATATTTTCTTTAGTATGATTACGCTTGGGATTTTTTTAGGGTTGTTTTACGGGTTTGTTGAAGTTGATGTATTCCATGAAGCGTTCGGGTTAGACCGGGTACACTTTGGATTTATGTTGTTTGTGTTTATGATTTTGCTTGGTCCGGTAAATACGTTGATTGGGATTGTGAGTAATGGTTTATCACGAAAAGCAGAGTTTAAAGCAGATGCTTTTGCCGCAAACAATACCGATAAAGCTGCCATGCAATCAGCGCTTATTATTTTATCAAGAGAAAACTTCTCACAATTAACACCACATCCATTGTTTGTTTTCTTATATTATTCACACCCTCCTGTTTCGCAGCGTATTGAAGCGATTGAGGCTTTATGATTGATCGTGCGCTCACGAGGCGTAATTTAAAGCGGTTACTGTTTTTACTCGCCGCGGTGGTGTTGATTGAGGTTCCATTTTTACTATATGTAGAACGGATGCGTTTAATCGAAAATGCCCATGATTTAGTGGTGGTATCTTATGTTTTACATTCGGTGTTGGCTTTTGTCAGTTTGGTGTTGTTTGGTATTACGTTTTTACTTTATAAAATGCCGTTAACTGAGCGGTCGTTTTTACACCGGTTGCCATTACATGCATTGTTTCTTATTTTAATGATTGCGGCTGTGATTGCGTTGTTTGATCAACTTACCCACGGCCATATCACACTTTTTACGGTATATATGATTGGCTTTGGGCTCTTAATTTATATAAAACCGTACTACAATGTTTATTTATTTACAGTACCGTTTATTGTATTTATTAGTGGCGTCATCGCTTTTCAAGATGATCCAGATATTTTAAGAACCCATTTAATTAACGGCACTATTATTTATGTAGCCGTGCTCTTTGCATCGACGGTTTTGTATCGTTATGCAAGAAAAGATTTAGATTATCAGAAGCTGTTAGAACTTAAAAATAAAGAACTTGAAGTGTTATCAACGATTGATCCATTAACGAAGTTACCAAACCGGAGACTATTTGACCGGCAAGTGACGTATGAAGCATCGATTAACCGGCGCTACCAGCATACAGCAGCGTTACTGATGGTTGATATTGATCATTTTAAAACGTTAAATGATACCTTTGGACATGATGCGGGTGATTATATTTTAAAAACCCTCGCACAAATATTCCGTAACCATGTCCGTGAATCCGATACGGTTTGTCGTTGGGGTGGAGAAGAGTTTATGTTTTTGCTATCGCATACTGATGTTGCTGGGGCGAAAGTGTTGGCTGAACGCTTGCGTCAACTTATTGATAAAAGCAGTTTTGATTACGCTGGCGCTAAACTCGCTATCACAATCAGTATTGGTATTACGACGTTGTCGAATGATAAAGATGGCTTTGAAAAGAGTTATAAAGAAGCCGACGCTGCACTTTATAAGGCAAAAGAATCAGGTCGTAATAAAGTCGTTATTCATGAATAGTTTGTATAAAAAAAGCGCTTAATTTTGAAAATTAAGCGCTTTTACATTATTCATCATCAAATATTAACATGCCTTGTTTGTCAAACTTAAAGGTTTCACTATAAGCAACTTCAAAGATATACCCATCAGGGTCTTCAAAGTATCCGCTATAGCCGCCCCAAAATACTTGTTCAGCCGCCTTAATAATTTTACCACCGTGTTTTTCAGCGGCGGCTAAAGTGGCATCTACATCATCTTTTACGTGAACATTATACGCAATCGTAATCCCTGAAAAGCCTTTGGTGCGTTTTGGTGGGTTCGCTAAACTAATATCAACGGCTAAGGCATCAATTGGATACAAAGCAAGCTTTGTTCCGTTGTTATGGAAAAAGATAATGTCTGGTGGTGAATCTTCTGTATGAGATGTTTTAAATCCCATGCTTTTATAAAAGTGTAAGCTTTTTTTCATATTTTTTACACCCAGTGTAATAATATTTAATCGATTCATAAAATCACCTCTTGTCCTTACTATATCAAATTTATGCAGATTTTACACCTATCAAGAATAGTTTTTTATCGTTCGATTGTTTATTTAAGCGCAATGGTGTAAAATATGAGTGTGCTTTACGGAGGGGTTTTATGGATATTAACCAATTAAAAAAATATGCGCAAAAAGGTAAAAAAGATGCACAGTTCGAACTCGGAATGTGCTTTTTAGAAGGTAATGA